>NZ_CP096115.1:3000000-3163021 GCF_024662215.1 Methanoplanus endosymbiosus | reverse complement strand
TAATTTCCTGTTTAAGTCTTTCCCCCTCTTCTTCAGTAAGATCATATTCAGATCCCTCAAGAATTTTTGAAATATCACGAAACTTAGGCAGGACTCTTAATATTACAGATGAATAACTTTCATCTTCTTTTTTCCATTTGTTTAACCTTTCAAATGCTTCATCAGAGAGATTGATGGTATTACTGGACATGTATATAAGATTCTCATATGGAGTAATATAACTTTGTCAACTTCTGCTTCACCCCTTATTCAGAGAGAAATACATTATGTAAATTACACTCAGACGGATAAACAGGCAGGCTGCAAAAATAGAGGATTACAGATATATTACAGCTGTAGCAGGGAGTAAACCTTAACTGCCGGACAGTTTACTGTCTGTAAATTCCGGATAAATAACTCATGGCCGGTTGCATCTGCCGGACTTTTTTCCCCGGATATATCAGGAATGTATCTGTTTTATTATCTCTGAAAGGCAATCAGAGACATTAGCTGTGAAAAGGCAGAAAAAACTTGAATTAATGCTTAGTCATCCGCCTTTACTGATGAATGCCAGATCTGAGGAATAAAGATAACCTGATCATAGCTTAGCCAAAGCTTAATTTCAGCTTAGTGATAAAGAAAGGCCAGGAAAATGACTGCACTGCCCACCCTTGACATAGAATTTCAGATTGCCCTTCTTCTGCTTATTGCAGTCGGGGGTTATCTTCTGGCTGCATGGATACATCAGTCGGCTGTTGTAGGCCTGATTATTCTGGGCATTATTGTCGGGCCGGGAGTTTTGAACCTAATAAATTATACAGATATTGTGACGGCTCTTGCACATATGGGGGCCATTATTCTTCTCTTCGTAATCGGATTTGAGTTCCATTTTTCTGACCTGTTAAAGAAGCAGTATCTTTTGATAGGAATATGCGGAGTGGCACTACCATTTATTGCATGTTTTTCCGTATCTATTCTGATGGGTAGTTCAGCACCCGGTTCTTTGTTTGCCGGAACTGCGATGACTGCAACGAGTATTGCAATTACTGCCAATGTTTTAAAAGAGATGGGCAAGCTGCATACAGGGGTTGCAAATGCAATCATTGGAACAGCTGTGGTTGATGATATTGTAAGCCTGATTGTCCTTTCAGTAACTGTTGATTTTCTTCAGGGTGCAATATCCATACAGGAGATATTCATCTCTGTAATAAGACCTTTGATATTTATTTTCCTTGCTGCAATTGCCGGGGTTTATGTTGTTGACCGGATAATCATGTACGTTGATTCATCAGAGGTTGCACTTAAATTTCCGGAGTTTGTCTTTCTTTTTGCACTCTCTGTTGCTTTTATCTATGCAATGCTTGCCGATATCTTCGGAATTTCGCCGATGATTGGGTCTTTTATTGCCGGAGTTTCAATCAACAGGGTTTTACTGAAACACAGTATGAGCATTAAGAAGGGCTCAGAATATATTTATATCCCGTTTGCAGCCATATTTTTTATATCACTGGGAATTCTGGCAGATGTACAGGATGTGGCTCTGTCAGTGGTTCCGTATATAATCGTTCTTGCAGCAACGGCGGCCCTGTCTAAATTCATTGGCTGCGGGCTTCCTGCCAGGTTTACCGGAATGGATCGTCATGACTCAATGGCAGTCGGGGCCGGAATGATTCCAAGGGGTGAGATGGCGATGGTTATTGCACTTGTAGGCCTTTCAATGGGAATTATCGGGCAGGATATTTTTGTTGCAATTATTATGGCCAGCCTGTTATGCACTATCATCACCCCCTTCCTGCTCAAGGACTGGCTTTTCAGGGAGAAGAGCCAGTATAGCAGATGATATGTAACCAGATTAAAGAGCAGAAAGAAATTTCAGAACTGCTGAATGAGGCATTTGATAGTGAATAAAAACTACGAATATGATAGAGATGCTCAATAAAAGAACTGAAACGGGGAAGTATGGTTGCAGGTGCTTTTCCGGATAATAATTCATTGCCGGAACCTGTAGTCCCCGGCACGACTGACATCAATGAGGAGTAGATCTAATTGCAAAAGATATTTGTCAGTGGAGAATGAATTATCATGTATGAGTAGAGGGGAGACATCTATTTTTTAAAAAAAACCGGCACGCCACCTCAAATCATAGATGTCAGCACCTGCCAAAAATATCATAAACCATATTTTACAGAGTAATCGTATTGACAAATTGCAGGCCCGATATGGATCAGGACACGTATTGTAATAATAACGGATATGAGGTAGCAGATCTCTATCTGGAACTTGCAAAAACCCTGTATGAAGCAGGGGCATCAGTCGAACGTGTGTCTGATTCGGTCCGGTGGCTTGCTGAAAATCTCAGTGATTCCAATGTCCATGTATTTGTCGGATATGAAGAGATTGAATTGAGCATCCAGCATAGGGACAAAATTGAAAACCGGCTCTATGTCCTTCGTGAACCTTTTAAAGTAAATATTGCAGCCCTCCACCAGGTAAGTCTGCTCATGCATAACCTCTCTTCCTATCAGGGAGACATCTGTGCCATAAGGAATGAAATTTGCAGGATACAGAACCTAAAACGGATATACCCGATCCCTCTTACCATCCTCTTCACAAGTATTGCCTGTGCTGCATTTGGATGGCTTAATCATTCAGATGTACAGGCACTCTTTATTATCTTAATATCAGCATTCTGTGCACTATCAATAAAATTCGGGTTTGGAAGCAGACTGCATAATTTATATCTGTCTACCCTGTTTTCAGCTTTTTCAGGAGGAATTATTGCCGCTTTACTTACCAGGGTTATTCAGACACAGACTTCCGGAGTCGCACTTATCTCCAGTATTCTCTTTCTTATCCCCGGATTTTTGACCATAAACGGAGGTCTTGATATCATCCGGGATCATACCAGCTGCGGGATTGTCCGTCTGACATCAGCTTTTATCCAGGTTTCTATTATATCAGGTTCACTCATTATACCATTGAGTATCCTCGGAGATGAGGTATTATCTAATGGATCTGATATGAACATGTTCTTACTTATCTTCACGATGTGTCTGGCATCCGGTCTTGCAGCACTGGGATTTGCTCTTCTCTTTAATGCACCGCTTCTTGTTCTGCCCGGATGCATGATATGTGCAATTGTCGGGAGACTTGTCCGCGAAGCTGGTGTTTTTTACCAGCTGGATATCTTTCTCTGCATATTTTCCGGAATGGTGGCTGCAACACTATTAGCAACCTATTATGGAAGAAAGACAAAGGTTCCCGGAGTTTTCCTGGCCGTTATTGCAGGCATTCCAATGATCCCCGGTCTTGCAATGATCAAGGGCCTGCAGGAGATGTTTATAATCGCTCATACCGATTTAGTCGTCTCTAATACAGTGGTAATTCATTCATTGCAGTATATTATGTATTCAGCAGTTGCCGTATTAGCCCTCATATGCGGGATAATTCTGCCGACAATTCTGATATACCGGAAATCACTGCGGATATGAGCCTTACCGGACTTACCATATCAGAAGGGTTAATTTAATAATTATGCTCACCCGGACTATTTGAGTAAAAAAGGCCGGAACGGGTGAAAGAAAGATTATACCTGAGTACCGGCACATCCGAAGAAGAAATACTTAAAAAAGTTTGATATCTCCCGAAAGTCTTTTTCCGGGTGTTAAAGTTATAATTGCCAGGCAGAACCGGAAAAATATCAGCAGTCTGAATTTTCGACTACGTTTTCACCGTATATTCCCGGATTATAGCTTTCGCCGTAATATTCTTCAGTAATAATATTTCTCATAAATCTGTATGGAGTACACGACTCTGCATCATTGCATTCCGTTATGTCACCGTCCGAATCGCCGTAATAGACGGATACGTCCTCTTCATTTATGTATGGCATCTTTGAACTTTCGTTTGTGAAAATCAGAACCGGATCTTTTATTCCAAAGACAGAACCGATATACTCTGTAATCCTCTCTTCTGCCGATGGTGCTTTTTTAGTGATGAAGATGACTTTGTCACCCCTGCCAAGGTGCATGCTGATGATCTCTTCTGCACCTTCTTTTGGTATGTACTGGCCGACAAATTCGTTGTTGACCCTGCTTATAAATTCGGGGTCTGCAAGTGGATCACTGCCGTAGAGATTTGTACCGTTTGGTCCGTCGATATTGTTTAAGCCATAATAATAGACAGATTCAGTGAAGAATGCGGTCCCGTCGATGTCAAATCCGGCGGTTATCGGACCCAGGCCCTCAAGACCCTTCTTAATGTCTTCCGCAGAGACTGTTGTGTAAGGCTCAGATGCTGATTCATCTCCTGCATTATCCTTATCACAGGCAATACATCCCGCAACGGAGATTAGCAGTAAGGTTATGACTGAGAGAGTCACTGCCTGTAAGAGGGCATATTTATCCATATAACTAATATGTCCAAATCAGATATATATTCTATTGGTTGAGAATAGAGACATTACACAACGTACAGACCAGTACAATAAAGTACAGGCTTCAGGATGGACGGCTGTTTTTACGGGTGTTAAAATTAAGTTGCCTGCCGGGGTATTTCCCGGAGGCTGTTTTATTTCCTGCCACGCTATTTTAATCCGAGAGCATTTCTGAGATATTCAGCAATTATCTCAAGTATGCCCGGACTGTAATCTCCGGAACTGAGTGCTTTGGTCTCCTTTTCAAATGAGGCTGAAATTATATCTGTAAGGGGTGTATTTCCGGGCTCTTCACCTGTTGCATCCCAGATGATGACCCCGCCAAGGTTATTCCCGTTTATGTAACTGACTTTTTCCGTGACAGAGGTTTCGTCATCGTAGGTGAGCATTACGCCTTTCTCTTCGCTGTAGAGATATGGCACTTTAGAGACAGGATCGCGGTATTTTTTATATGCAGGATTGTTTTCATACTCTTCAATCTGCCAGTAGAGGAGAAGGCCGGGTTCTATGCCAATGTCTGACGGTGCTCCTCCTGCTGATGCAAAAAGCCCGGGGAGATCCTCTATCGGACCGTCATTTACGACATTTTTCCAGCCCCTGCTGTAGTAAGGGATTCCGACTACGAGTTTTTCAGACGGAACTCCCCTGTCAAGGAAGAGGTTTACTGTGCCGTCCACCGAATAATACTCTGTTACCATCCCACTGTAGGGCGAATCAGGGTTGTTGTACAGTGGTGCGAGATGACCGGTTGTGCTGTCCCACGCTCCGTGATAGTCATATGTCATCAGGTTTATGAAGTCAAGGTACTGCTGGTAAATTTCCGGTTCGGTAAGCTCGATTTTGTCCTTTCCGGCACCAACGGCGGCGGAGAGTTCATAATATTTTCCGTCCTCCTCTCCTGCTTTATCAAGGGTCTCCCTCAGTTCTTTGAGGAAGAGCGTGTAGGTCTCTCTTTCCGTATCGTCGGCATATGGTGCCCCGTGATCATACTGTCCTGTTGGCGGGCGTTTTACACAGGGGTATTCCCAGTCAATGTCCACGCCATCAAAGTTGTATTTCCGGATGAACTCTACTGCACTGTCTGCAAATTTCCGCCTGGATTCATCGGTTGCTGCAGCTTCGTGGAACTGGTCGGAGTTTGACCATCCGCCGACTGAGACCATCATTTTTACAGCCGGATATGCCTCTTTGAATTTCATCATCTGGCCAAGGCAGCCTTTGTACGGGCTGTCCCAGGCTTCAGTGCCGAAGGTCATTCCGGTTGCAGCCCAGTCATCATAGACTGAGACCTTTCCGTCTTTAATTATTGCAAAGGCGTAGTTCATATGGGTTATTTTGTCCCATGGTATGTATGCGGGGTAGTAGTATGAATGTCCGGCATAAACTCCCCATTCAGGGAAATACATGACTATTCTTTTTGTGTATTCCGGGGTGTCAGGATTAGGCGCTGGTGTTGCTGTTGGAATTTGTGTCGGAGTAGTGGTCTGTGTGGGCTGTTCTGTCGGTGTTGTTCCGGAAACGGTTACTGTTATGGGAGAACTCTCTGTCGCCCCTGCACTGTTGATGAGCTTTGCATGGTAGGTGTATGTGCCGGGCTGTTTGCCTGCTATATTAAATGTGCAGACCTGGGCATTTGGTGTATCCGGTGTGAGTGTAGTGTTTCCAGTCAGAATTCCGTCTTCATAGAGTTCTGCTTTTTCACCGTTTTCTCCCCACCACATGTTCATGGTTATGATATAGTTTCCGTCACTGTCCCGGTTGTCATGGGATAATACAGGCTTGCCGGGGAGATTTGACGGTGCAGGAGTCGGCGTAGGGGTTTGTGTAGAGGTTATGGCCGGTGTGGGAGTTGAAGTTGCAGTCAGAGAGGGTGTAGGAGTCTGTGTCTGAGTCGGAGTTACGGTCGGTGTGGGAGTTGAAGTCGGTGTGGATGTAGGTTCAGGTGAACCTGATGGATTACTGACGGTTACGGTTATTTTTGCGCTTTCTGTTGTTCCGTAGTCATTTGTCAGTTCAGCATAGTACTCATATGTACCGGACTTTTTTCCGGAGAATGACTCTGAGTACTGCTGGGCCTGGGGTGAGTTTTCGGTCAATGTCCGGCTGGCGATCAGGTTTCCGTTCTCGTAGATCTTCAGGTTATTTCCGTTTTCTCCCCACCACATGTTCATGGTGATGGTATAGTCGCCGTCATTGTCCCAGTTGTCGTGTGAGAGAACAGGAGTTCCCGGAATTCCGGACGAGGCCCCTTCTCCGGTTACATCAATTGACATTGTTTCGCTTCCTGTCTCTCCCAGGCTGTTTGAGAGGACAGCGTAGTATTCATAAGTGCCGGAACTTTTGCCTGTAAAGGCCCGTGAGAATGTCTGGCTGTTCGGGGTGTTCTCCTCTAATCCTGCTTCTTCGATTAAAACACCGTTTTCGTAGAGTTTTATACTATTTCCGTTATTTCCCCACCACATGTTCATGGTGATGGTGTAGTCGCCGTTATTGTCCCAGTTGTCATGGGAGAGGGACGGTGTGCCGGGTGCCCCTGCCGGTTCTGCGGATGCTGTGCAGATTAAGGCTGAAATAAGTATTGCTGTAAGGATTACCCTGGTAGCTGCAGTAATTATTGTATCCGCAGCTGACGGAGATTTATGTTTTATTCTTATATTTTCTCTTTCAGTTTTATTCAGGAGGTTCTTATCCGTCTCTCTTTTTCCCGTATTTATCGTCATAGTCCTCAGTTTAGCTCCGGAATCTGTCATGGGGCTGCTCCCTCCCCGGCTGTTTTTCAGGTAATAAAATACTTATGAAAATTAGTCAGCCGTGAATAATAAATTATCATAATCCCGCTATTAAATAAGTTTTTGTGAAGGCAAAGTGGGTGGTGGTGCAGTTATTACCTTATTTATTAAGCAGGAGAGATTACTCAGGAGTCTTAGAATACTTAAATATCAGGTTTATTGTTTAGCAGGAAAATATTTTTCTCAAAGCCGCCACGTATCTCTCTTTTTTTAAGCCGGATCTCTTCAAGCTCTTCTTTTGTAATCCCTTCAGACTCTGCAAGACGATAAACGACTTCAATTATATCTGCAAGCTCTTCCGGGCAGGGTTCTGACAGATATTCTCCGACTTCTTCGGTCAGCTTCTTCTTCATCGCCTCATAGAAGAGCGGTTCGCTTAAGGTTTCCATTTTGCATTCCTGCCCGGAATTTTGGATGATTTCAGGTATTTTATCCCGGACTGCTTTTCCGCCGGGGAATTTTTTGTATTTCATGTAAATATTTTCAGGACATCTAATTAGTCAAAAGGTCTGCAAAAGTATATACATCAATTGTATTCAATCAAAGTGAATATTACATCCATTGATCAAGAGTTCTGAAAGAATTATCTTTAGGCAAAATATCTGAATTCAGATCCGGATAATAAAGCCCAATTATTAACCACGTAGGTTGTAAAGAATGCATCCCCATAAAGAAGTAGAGATCTCTTTCTTTCATAAAACTGAACATTTTATCATAGAGCATCCTCCAGAGTTCTTCAGTATTACTACACCTTTTCCAGAAATTTCTGTATGCTTCAAATATTTCCCAGTCCTCACACATAATATTATGATATTTTCCGTTTTTATTGCAGGGTTCCGGGCCAAAACAACCCTCACAAAAAAATTTATACGCAAATATATGAGGGATATTATCAATTACAGGAATTTTACTGTCGTCAAAGAGATTTCCCTGGTAATGTTTTGCTTCAGGAGGGGTCATTAATTCTTCTTTGGTATAAAAATCAAGAATCTCTTTGGCTTTAATTAGTCCTAAAGAAGTCCGGCCCTCTTTGAAAGCATTTTGAAGATAACTTATTGAAGGTGATACTTTATCGAGAATAATTTTATTTCTCTCAGCCCACGGAGCTTTTCTTTTGTAAACTGATAAAGAGCGGTCAATTATTCTTATTGATTCTTCCCTGACCCTATAACTCTCCTTTCGGTTTAACTTTTCATCTGTGGCTTTTTTGCATTCTACCTCAATCCAGTCATATTTTTTTATTTTACCCTCACCAAAATATATCCTCGTATTTATTGGATAAAGCCTTATAAATTCCCCTTCGTCAGTAATTCCGGCTGTACAGACAACATCCCCATGCCTTCTGCTGTGCTCCGGATATGCCTTGACTGTGATTAAAACCCTCTTTTTCTCCCACATTATACATTCTCCACACAAAAACCATCACTATGAAGTTTTTTCCCAATAACTCCACGGTGGCAGAAATTTGAATCCTTTTCAAAACACATCAGGGCAATTTTTTTATCCTTTCCAAGTTTGCGAAGAATTCCAAGTTCTTTTTCTCTGTTAATCAGATCAGATTCATATTCTGAAAAAAGAGCAGCATAATCTTCCGGCTTTAGATTTTTTCTCTTTGAACTCTCTATGCCCAAACCGGGAATGTGTATATATTCAATACCTATCTCCTCAGAATAACCTGAGATCTGTTTCTTTGAAAAACCGTATTTCATGCTGAAAGGGTTTTTTCGTACATCAACCAGAATACTAACCTTGTTTTTAATGAGGTTCAAAATAAAATCATCGACACTTCTGCCTTCATATCCTATTGTGAGAATACCATTTTCATCCCTGACATAGGATTCTTTCTTTTCAGTCTTACTGAAAATTGTGTAAAACGGATAATTGTCATAGACATATCTTCTGATAGTTTCTCCATCCTCTTCTCCAAAAACAGATATGTGATAATTTATTGCCCTCCGGGGGCCTACTTCAGGTTCCGGAAATTTATCAGATATTAGCTTTACATAATCGTCATCTGTCTCTATAAGTCCATTTTTTTCAAGATGGTTCAGATCATGATACAACTGAAATGAGAAAGGACCGGATTTATAAGGTATATAATCATATATTCTGCTCGCCTGCGAAATTAAAAAGGTGCGTTTAACAAGCTCAATCTTATTTATCTTTTTAAAATATCTGATTAAGTACAGTAATGCCCTTTCATTTTTTCTAATTATAACCATCTAAGAATTCACCGATTGCCAGTATAATATTTATCTATAAGATATGATAGTTATTATCATTGCACAACCCTCTATGTATCGGGAGAACTAAATACTTTGGACTTTTTTTTAAGATTTCGTAACGATTCATCCTATAAATTATCCTGTCCGGAAGAAAACTCAGCCCACTTTTTCAAAAGGCCCTCTTCTCCGGAGATGAATGCACCGAAGTACTCAAAGACGGCAGCAAGTCCGGCTGACATCGTGAAACAGCCGCCAGAACGGACAAGTTTGCTTCTGTCCTTTGCATGCTCTTTTTTTATTGCCGGAATTTTCTCTGGTATCGACTCACTTTCTGATTAACAAAACATTTATTTCACCTTACACATATACAAATGAATATGCCAACTAAAACTGTAAACCTCTCAGAAGAAGCATATGAACGCCTTAAAACATGGAAAAATAATGATGAAGAAAGTTTTTCAAGTTTAATACTAAGAATCCTTCCAAAACACCGGACAGTCAGAGAAGCATATGAAGAATTTCATAGTAAACATGAGGGCCTGACCGAAGAAGAAGCTGAAAAAATGAAGAAGGACATAGAGTAAATGATTATTTTTGACTCAACCTTTTTAATTGACTTTATGAAAAGTCACAATAATCCTAAAAAAATAAAAGCAAATCGTTTCTTCCAGGAGGTTTTAGACAGTAATGAACCATTTGCAACAACTTTTGTTAATGTCTTTGAAATATACAAAGGTGCTTACAAATCTGAAAATATAGAGAAATCACTGAATTATATTAATGACATGCTAAAAATAATCCCGGTTCTGAAATTTAATGAAAAATATTATTCTGAGTATGGTGATTTGTCTGCAAGACTTGAAAAAAACGGAACACCAATCGGAAGATTTGATGAATTAATAGCAGCAATTACAATATATAATGGTGCAAGACTTGTAACAAACAACACAAAAGATTTTTCAAGAATTCCCGCCATTGAAGTAATCAATCACTAAAAAAAACCTTTTTTTATGCATTATTATCAATGCCAGTTTAATTTTACCGGTTCTCCGGGTTCACTGCTATTTTAGCATATATCCGGAGATCACCGGATTATCCTTCAAAGACCTCAAACCCTCTTATTTCTGTAAGATACTCACAGGTATCAGCAAGGGCAGTTACACAATCGTCCATCCGGTCAGACCCGGAATTTCTCATCAGGGAGACTGATATTTCCTTTTCAAACCGGACAGGGTAGTTCTCATGGAGAATATCCCAATAGCCGGTTATTGCATCTGACCTCCTCTCAATGAGTGCCGGAGACGGTATTCTGTCACTTTTCCTGGAGTTTACAGAGTTTAAAGCCGGAAGAAGATTCCACAGGTCGTTGTTCTTCCAGACAGAGAACGGGACCATGTGGTCCACCGCCATTGATTCAGTATCAGGGATCACTTTTCCGGACCAGACACACTCAGGCTTATATCCGTTTTCAAAGAGAGAATTATATGTATTTTTAGCCTCATGTACTGCCCTTTCAGTCTCCGGCGATACTGTCAGCACTTCAAGGACCACCGCTTCATTGACAAGTCCGCTTTTATCCTGAGCAGAAGAAAAGGAAGCCCATTTTTTCAAAAGGCCCTCTTCTCCGGAGATGAATGCACCGAAGTACTCAAAGACGGCAGCAAGTCCGGCTGACATCGTGAAACAGCCCCCCGACCGGACAAGCCGGCTCCTGTCCTTTGCATGCTCTTTTTTTATTGCCGGAAGAGGCCTTACAGGTGTGAATACCGAGTAATATTCATTGCTGTATGACCTGCCGAGGTATTTCATAGGCTGATCTGCGATTGTTTTTCTGATGTCCTTTACCAGGCTTAAGAATACCGGGAAAATCTCATCCGGGATGTTTCCGGCACTGTAATCTCTGTAAAAAGCTGAAAGGCCACCTTTACACTGATAATAGTCTGTAAGTTTTTCAAACTGCGGTCTGAAAAGAAGGGCATGTTTTCCGTCCGGTTCTCCCCTCTTCTGCGGGATGAATGTTTCACTCTCGATTAAGGGGTAATAATAGAAGATCCATTTCTCAATAATAATTCCAATCGGGATTGTTACCTCATCACAGTTGATTTCTTCACAGGAGTTTTCCGGATAATCACCAGTTGCATTTGCTATAACAAGATTCCTGTTCTTCTGGCAGGTATCGACCACAGCCCGGAGAAGTGCATATTTGTATGTTGCATCTGTCCGGTCATGCTCGATTATTGAGTTAATCTTAGCAAGTTCGGAGATATCTATTTCCATTGCCATTGATAAAGAGTAATTTGTTTTAGAGATGGTATAATTTTTGGTGAGTGAATCAGACTTATATCATTTAAGCTTTCTTTCTTTCTTTACTGAATTTATTATCAATCATTTCCTAATCTGAAACTTCGGAACTCTCCGGAAATGACCGTAATAGGCACCGATAAGATCGTTTTCAAGCTCTTTTAACTGATGAGTGTATAGGAGAACTGATTTGTTTGTCGGGAAATCTGAGAGGACTGAACCAATATCCGGGTCAGAAGCAGAATCACTATCAGAAACACCCGGTAAGAGATAAACAGAAAATAATACCTCTTCCTCCCAGTCATATTTTGAATGCGTAGTAAGCCTTGCCCGTGCATTTTTAGTCTGCCCGATGTATAAAACATCACTACATTTTCTGTTCATAATACGGTATAATGCAGGTTCTCCGGGAATTTCTTTCAGATTCTCTTTGTTCAGAATTTCAGGCTCACTCCATGACAGATTCATCCAGTCCGGATCTGCCGGCATTCCATCCGCCTTAAGCCGGAGCGGCGGTGCAGATGGCCCTCCGGCAGCGTTCTTCTCACCTCCAGTGAGTTTACCACCCCGAAATCCGGATGACTTATTCCGGGATTTTAGATAATCCTCATGAAATCTTCCAAAATTGCACTGAGTTGAATTTCCGGATTCGAGCCTGTACTGCCATAAAAGATATGCCTCCATGCCTTCCCGGTCCTGCTTTGTCCCTTCAAAAAAGGCTCCGGATGACTCAAACTCAAAACCTTCAGCATCTGCCCATGCCCATAGATTGGGTGCAGCAGTGTGCGGATCATTAAATGGCATCTTTTCGGGATCTTTTAAGTAAACAATAAGCTCACTCTGCCTCTTTCTTACAGTTCTTCCGGTCTGACCGATATAGACCAGAGAATCACCATCAATGACACGAACCCTGTATAATCCGGGAAATTTCGGCAGGTGAGCGGAATCATTTCTGAAATTTTTATGCTTAACCCAAGATGACCACTTTAAGCCACACCAGTTCTCTGAGAGATAATCAGGTTCAGCTGAAGAAAGAGTCAAACCTTTCCCCCCGGAGTTTTTTCCGGTTTATTCTCTTCTGCCTCTCCGAGTCTCTTCTCAAACTCAAGCATCAGTTCAGAGGGTGCAAGACCAAAGGCTCCGGAAATTTTCAGAATAGTAAGAAGAGTCGGGCTGCTCTTTCCGGTTTCAATAAGGCTGATAAACGTCCTGTCAAGACTGGTTTTTTCAGCAAGCTTCTCCTGAGACAGTCCCTTCCTGAGCCGGATATCCTTTACAAGTTCCCCAAAAATCAGAATTTCATCCATTTATGAAAGAATAGTTTAAAAGCGGCAGATTAAGCGCTATCGCAGAATATATTCTACAAAAAATAGATGCGCCTGCATTAATTCTTTAAAAGATAAGATCAGATCTGATTAGATCAGAAACAGTATTTCTTCCGGATGAATTCAAACCACAAAGAAATTAAAAGCGGCCCCCTGAAATTTATGTTGCTATTATAGAGATATATAGAGATTAGACTTTTCATCCGGAGAATTAGAACCTGGATTCCCGGAGACACGTAACTACGACAAGTAAAATATGACCCAATTTGTGCGTAATTACTATTAGGCAGGCATATTGGGTGTATTTTTGAAATAAACAATCAAGTTATTTTTTGTAATGTTTCCTAACGGGGAAGATTTTATTCATTAATGAAATTCGCTTTATTTCTAATTTAGGCAGATATTCAGCCATTTTTAATATTGCCAGATACAAATTCGCAGGAATCCAGGTTGTAACCTCATCACAACAATCCTCCCATAAAGGCAGCTATATGACAATGCCTGTCAAAAATTTCCAATTATTACGACTAAAATCCTTCATTAACATTGGAATTCAGTAAGGGCAGTAAGTATATTACTTCTAAAATCACATACGAATAAAGGTGAATCAAAGTGAAACTCGAAATAGTTCTTGAAGAAGAAGAAGATGGCACATATTCCGTTCATTGTCCTGCCCTGAAGGGATGTCATTCACAGGGAAGCACAAAGGAAGAAGCACTGCAAAATATCCACGAGGCAATTGATCTTTATCTTGAAGTAGCAAATGATAAAGCCAGAAAACTGATTAACCAGCCAAAGACCACTGTCGTTGATATTGCCGTATGACAAACAAACGTCTTCTTCCTGTTTCTGCAAAGGATATGATTAAAGTATTCTCCAAAATAGGGTATGAGATTGAGAGACAGAGAGGGAGCCACGTAGTTATGTCTAAAGGAGAAGAAATCCTGATTATTCCAAATCACAATCCGGTCTCAAAAGGTACTGAAAGAGAACTCATAAAAGATGCCGGCCTTACTGTTGAGGAATTTAATAATCTTCTAAAAAAGCATTAATCATGAAATAACTTTCAATGCCGATTTAATTTAACCCACCCGCTCAAACTTCAGGCAATAATGCCCGCATAAGAAATTTATTATCGCAGGAACCATAGTAATACATTGCCGGAAAAATTATACTCTAAAACGCACACTGCCTAAAAGTAAAAGAGGAGTATTGGAGATATAATGAAATTCAGAGTCATCATAGAAGAAGACGAAGATGGAAACTTTGTAGCAGAATATCCGTCACTTCCAGGCTCTCATAACTCATAGGAAAAACCAGAACCAAAAGCACCCGAAAATATAAAACCCAAGTTTGACACTTGACCTATAAAGGCATTTTAAATCCCAAAATATCCAAAAAAGCCGGAATTGAATTTGACAGTTGACCAAATTTAAGGGTAAAATGGGAGTTTTATTTTTAGAATGTTCATGTCACATTAAATCTAAGCTCAAATTAAGGAGATTTTGATAGATTATTCTGCAAAAGTATGTAACTGTCAAATTCTTTTTTGCCACAAATAGGTGGAAATACATGAACTGTCAAACTTAGGATAAAAGACGCCGCAAAAGGTTATCCGGAGAGCTAAAAGAAACCTGAGCGGGCCAGTTTCGCAATCAATCTACGAAGAAACTGTAGAAATAACAGCCTGATTTATGCCAAAATTACCTGTATTATCTTACCCTGATGTAATGCACTCAATAAAACCGGTTATAATATAGACCATCAGACCGGCAGCCACATTAACATGATATTTTTTTGATTTTTCCCGGATTTTTGGGCACTTTATTACGACAGTGACAAAAGTCAGCCATCAAAGAGATATTAGATTTTTTTAGTGTTTAATTATTTTTAAGCCCGGAATCTTTGAGAAATCCTTTGTATTATTTGTAACAACATGAGCATTATGAAGTAATGCGATGCTTGCTATAAGCTCATCAAATTGTCCTGCCGGCTTTCCACAACTCTTAAGATAAGCAGATATCTTTCCAAATATAAGATTAACTTCCGGAGAAAAGCCGAGGTAATCGAATTTATCTATAAACAGATTAATCTTATCAATCTCTTTTTGGGTGTTTCGTGACCTGAAGGCACCCTTATGAAGTTCTAAAATATTAACAAAAGTCGTTGTTATAATCACATCTTCTGCTTCTTTTTCCCTTAAAAATTCGATAGCATCCTTTTTTCCGGCTAAAAGATCAATTATGAAAGTGCTGTCGAGAATTATCATTTAAGCACTGTCTTCATCATCTATGGCTTTTTTCATTTCTTCAGCTGTTTCTTCATCAATAGGTTCCAGACACTCAAGAATCTCAGATAAGTTCCTTTTTTGTGGCAGAACTCTGATAATCACATCAGTAAAACTTTCATCATTGCTCTTTTTCCAGCTGTTGAGCCTTTCATAGGCCTCTTCGGAGATATTGATACTTTTAGAACTCATGATATAAGATCAATCTGCATCATATATAATCATAACCACCACCTTTTAGTTTTTGGAGGAAACCCATGGAACATTGGTTATTCAACAATGCAGCATATATTATTTATGGATCTGCCACAGCCTGTGGCAAACTCCCCGCAGCTATAATCTTTCAATAATTCTGAAATGCGGCTTCCTCTCAATTAGGTGAACTATTTTTATATGGGTAATATAGCCGGAAAAAGCCCCCTCTAAGTGCCGGTTTAATGTTGCCAAAACCACACAAACCTCCGGAAAGTAATGTCTGCATAAGAAATTCATTATCTTATAAGTCATAATAATACATTTACAGAGAAAATGTGCCGGTTACACATGCCAAAAAAACCAGACCCTAAATCACAAACTGCCTAAAAGTAAAAGAGGACTATCAGATATATAATGAAATTCAGAATTATCACACGAAGAAGACGAAGATTAAAATCTTTGTAACAGAATATCCGTCACTTCCAGGCTCTCATAACTCATAGGAAAAACCAGAACCAAAAGCACCCGAAAATATAAAAGACGCCGCAAAAGGTTATCCGGAGAGCTAAAAGAAACCTGAGCGGGCCAGTTCCGCAATCAATCTACGAAGAAACTGTAGAAATAACAGCCTGATTTATGCCAAAATTACCTGTATTATCTTACCCTGATGTAATGCACTCAATAAAACCGGTTATAATACAGACCATCAGACCGGCACTAAAAACATATTGTAAATGATCATCCTAAACTCTTTTAGCCAAAATGGTCAGGAATAATCATTCATTCCTCTTCAACAGCTTTTGTCATTATATCAGCGTCTTCATCTGAAAGAGAACCTATCCGGGAAAGTAACTCATCTAATTCTTCCGGAGTTCTGATTTTTGGAATGGCCCTTAAAATCACACTTGAAAGACTCTCATCATCACTTTTTTTCCAGTTAATAAGGCGATCATATGCCTCATCTGTGATGATCAGCGTCTTTGATATATTCCCATATTATCATCTGTTCTCTGATAATAGTTTTCATTTCCGCAGTGCAAAATGTCACAAAAAATAAACATTTAAGAACATCATCAGACCGGCCGGACTTATGTTTCATCTTCTTCTAAGAGCCATTCCTTTGCCGGCGTTTTTTCACCTGCATATGCACTAAAAAGTCCTGCATCAGTTTCATCAGGAGGCCTTATCTGAAGTTTTAGTCTATCGTTATGCAGGAAATGAGAACCAATGTTTCCGGTCTCAGACATAATCCCGGATATTCTTAGGAATAACTTTTCCGGCCCTTTCCGGTTATTGTTCCGGTCTTAACATCTATCAGAGTTATATGACTTATATCTCTTATAAGAAGACAGATAGTAAATAATATCTCCGGCAGCATCAACCTTTGTCAGTGACGGTTTAAATACTGAATATAATCAGAAAATGCTGATGTTCTCCCGGAAAGCTTCATTTACCCACAATATCAATATTCCAGAACAGACCCCGAACCAATTTCTTCAACCGGTACATACCCTGCAAGAGCAATCTTGGCTGAAAGGTCAGTGCAGTGGCACGGGTGAATACACTTCATAGCAAAGCCGGCAAAGTACTCCCCGGTACTCTCAAGCCTCTTCTGGTCAGCACCAAGAAGGTGAAATCCGCCGATAATATCCTGGAGATCACTTCTGCCGGAGATCTTTACAGCCTGTTTCACAATTGAGCAGATCCCTTTATGCGAACATCCCGTAATTACCACAAGACCATTCTCACCGGAATAAAACAGAGCTGTATCGTCATCCTGATAGTCCGGCACTAAATTACCGGCAGAGTCTTTATACACTCCAATATCACATGGAGGCTCAAACGAGACTTTTTCTGTAATTTCACCGATGAATGTAATATTTTCTGTAATTTCACCGATGAATGTAATATTTTCTGTAATTTCTACAGGGTCACAGGAGAGCATTATATCTGCAAATGTGATGACCTCTTCTTCAGTCAGTGGAGAACCGATATCCCCAAAACCCTCCAGCGTAGTTTTACGGAATATTTCAGGGTGTGCGATGATAACCGGCCTTTTACAGGAGATACCGGCAGCGGCTGCATTCTCATACATCTCCTTTAGGAAGACAAATCCGCCGGTATGGTCGTTATGGTTGTGTGAGAAGACGATGTAGTCCACAGATAATAGAGAGATTCCAAGTTCCTCTGCATTTTTAATAAAAACATCAGAGTAGCCTGTATCAAAGAGGATGTTCTTCCCGCAGTCCTCAATAAAAAAGGAGAGGGCCGGCTCCCCTGTCAGGTAGAGGTCGATTATTGTATTGTTGTCGCATAATACTGTAAGCTTCATAAACTAAAATCCCCGGTGATTTTCTTTATAATTACTTCCCGGTTATCACGGTTGCCGCGGTTATACCGGTTATCACAGCTATCACAACCGGCAGATGCAGTCCGGATTATCACTGGTTTAGATTTGATGTGGCAGGGCATTAAGTTATCAGTTTAAGAGTCTGTGCCGGGATGATGTTTCCGGCAAAACTCCGGCGTATGATTGCCCGTTATTAAATGTGCCAATTTCCGGATGAGAACATAATCTAAGGCAAACATAGTTACCTTTTCTGGTACCGGTTGGATATGAATTAAACAGACACTGAAAGTATTCACAATATCTGTTTAGAATATGGTGTACAGGAACCCGTTATTAGAGTTACCAACAACTGGTTTACGCTGACGTTTACACGCAATGAACCTGCCATTGAAAACAGACACCCAGAGTCAAGGAAACTCAGGTACTTAATATACTATCCAGAGGACCACATTTTCCGGCATCAATCCACTGTCACATGGTGTATCGGTTAGAACCATGCAGATTAATCTCAACCCCTTTCTCACTTGTATCAGATTTCATGCCCCTGCCTCCTAAGAATCCCACTGTTTAAAAGAGAGATCTTCAATTAAAGAAAGTAATGATTCATTATCATAATGAATTTCCGGTTCTGTAGAAAACTGATAGGATATAAATACAGAACCTGAACTTTCAAGACGGTTATAGAAATAACTTGTCGGTTGCAGAGTATCATGCAACCGTATTATAGGCACTAATTTTCGGACTTTATTATATTCAGGGGCATAAAGATATAATTGATCTGTAGCTACAGGCAGAGAGATTTCAATATCATCCTGCTCAAGTTGTGGATTTGATCCGATAACACGACGGATATAAGTTAAAAAAGTCAGTCCATCAGGAGAAGTCATGCTCTTTGGCTCAATTAACTGATAACGATTAAATCCCTTTCCTGTAATCTCTCTAAACCTGCCCAGCTCATCTTTCAGAGTCCTGAGGCGTTCGGAAGCATCATTAGCTGTAACAGCTCCACCATGCCCTTTCCACTGGTTTCGATGCTTATTAACCTTCTGTAAAATACTGATAAGTTCTCCTGAGGAAAGCATTTCAAGTGTTTTTATATCTGATGTTGCATAGAGTTCAAAAGCAATTTCTATCTCATCGCTTTTGAGCATTTTTCTCAGGTTTGCGGACAGTTTTTCGTTTATTATCCTCCATAATCCAAACGATGATCGTTTAACTGAAAGATTTTGATCGCTCAGAGTCTTCAAAATATACTCACGGTTTTCTTCCCATATACCTGAATTTGAGCTGAAGGCACTAATATGGATTGTTGCATAGAACTGGGTAAGTGCTTCGAAGAAATGCAGTAAACGTTCATATCTGTCTTTATTCGTACTGTCGGATGTAAGGTACAGGCGAAGTATAGAAGCCAGAGGAAACGGCAGAGTTTCAATCCAGTCTGAAAAACGATCTTCGTGATTTAGCCGTTCAAGTGATTCAAACACTTTTGTGCTTTCTTTTGGCTGATCCCATAATTGAGATTTAATATCCGATAAATCCTTTTTCAGGATGTTTATTTTATTATCTGCTTCCAGCACAAGACGCTGTTCTTCAATAGAAGGCAGATGTAATTTATTCTGGTTTAGTAGTTGTAACCGGACTTTATTTATACTGCCTTTTGTACACATTTGCCGCAGGGACTGACCTGCAGGAGTATTTAGGAATCCTGCAAGATAATCGGGCAATACAATCTCCGGATTGACAAACAATTGCAGGTACAACCTTTTATCCTCTAAAAATATATCCTGACTGGTCGTAGCGTCCTTTGTTCCTCCTATTGGTAAATACAAACAATTGGGATTTTCTTCAAAGTGAACATCACTAGTATTTCCCGATCTGCTCCTTGGATGAAGTATTTCCGGGACTGCATCGGAAAACAAGACCGGCTCCAGCCCTTTATTTCTCACAAGCTTACCATATCTCTCCTTTGCTTCAAGTGCAGACAGACCATAAAACTGATCAGGAATGACAAGTCTCCCCTGAGAAGGAGTTTTCCCCTGTCTGCGTTCATTTAGCCTGTTTATGAGTTCAACCTGAGTATCATATCCTTCAGGAACTTCAGCTACAAACAATTTATCATAGGGTTTCCGTTCAATAATGACAAGTTTAAATCCAATGCCGGTACCTGCGATACTTCCGGGTTGGAATCGTAATAGTGCTGAAATATGTAATCCAAATTTATCCAGATTCTGGTAAACCGAATTCTTTCGATCGTTAATATAAAATTTATGTGGTACAACCAGCGCAAAAAATCCATTTGCACTTAAAAATGGCTCTAATTCAACTATTGAAAGAAAAGAAGGATCATCGGTCAGTTCAATCTGATTATTTTCGAATTTGTATGTTCTTTTCTCATTTTTTGCACCTATTGGCAGAGCGGATATAATAGCATCGTATGTACCTGATAATTTCTCAATGCCATTTGGAACATTCTCATTGATTATTTTCAGGTTTGGGATTTTAAGCGGGTCAATAAGTTCATGAATTCCTGAATAAGGAGTAACAATATCCATTTGGTTGTCTGGAAGATTCTGTGCAAGCCAGGCATCATAGATTCCATATCCACCATATGGATCAAGAATTCCTGTCACAGATCTCTTTTTGATTAGTTCCAGAATAAACTGAAGAGCTGACAATGATATTGAAAATGTTCCATCACGAAACGGCCTTAACTGCTGAAGATATATCAAATCTGAAATATCCGGCAAAAAACCATTTCCTCTTAAATATCTTACAGTTTTTGGGAAATTCTTTATATCTATTTCACAACGAAGATTATCAAGGTGCTGGCGGATTGTTAACTGACGCTCTCTTTCAATGCCGGAATTCATGTATCCACCTTATCAGAAATTAGACCAATATTTTCACCAAAAAGTTCTTCGTCAGAATAATTCAAAGTCTCATCATCAGGAATTATCTTAGTTTCTCCCATTTCTTCAGGAAGTCCTGCCACTGCCTCCCTGACATCCAGCTTTCCGGTGACGACATCGGAGATCAGGCGAGTGTGGTATTCAGTAAGGAGAACTATTTCATGTTTTTCAGCATCGATTGCTTTATTTATATCCCCCATTGACTTTTCGATAAATTTGACAATTTTTGTTTGTTCTTGGAGAGAAGGGAGAAGGGCATAAGTCTCACGTAACGCATCATCGGCAATCCTCCATATAATATTAGTGATCCAGCTGAATTGATTAGCCTGCATAGAATTTTCTTCCTGATTTTTTTAAATTAATTATAGTATGATATTTTACGATATTATTAATAACAACTGATATGTTAATTTATATTAGCTTCAAATTTTCTAAATGATAATTATTCGTGTAATTAGTTCTTGAAGTGAATATGATTTGCCCGGATCTAACCTCAATAGAATTTCAAAAAGTGATTTGCTTACATTCTGAATGTTGAAATAGTCTCGCAGTCTTATAATTAAATTCAATAGTTTTGACTTTTGGATTCACCCTATTCTCCCTCTGTTCATTTATTCTCATTCACTTCTGCCATAACTTCTCCTTCTTCACCTCACCCCCCACCTCCCCTTATCCCGGATCATCTTCATCATGCAGAATTCACAGATATTAACCTGGAATTCATCACAGCAGAAACCGGATCTTACCCTTCCCGCTGATATGGCAGGCACCAGGATTCATGTTTACACTTTACCATTCACTTCCAACTCCTAAATTATCTTTAATTAACAGAAAACGGTGAAGTTCAACATAATTACTTAAAAATAATAAATAAAGAGATATATTATGGTATTATCAAAGATGCTCCCGAAACTCCCTGATAGTTAAACCTGCCTGTAACAAAATTGTCTTAAGAGTTTTTGGGGCAAGTATCTTTCCGGAATGAACAGGAACTGTAATAATTGCACCCGTAATGATGACTTCCTCTAATTCCAACAGGTTCAAAACCCATCTTTTTTAGAGCCTTAACTACTTTTTCACCGGTAATCCGTGGAAGCTTCATAAACCAGCCTGAGCTGTATTCATGGGGACGGTCACTTCAACCGGAATTGGTTTTCCGAGCTTCTTTGCAACTTCGATATAGCCGGCAATAGCTTCCTCTATATTTTTCAGGGCCTCATCCCAATCAGAACCTTCACTGATACATCCCGGAAGAGAAGGAACCGTTACCGTATATCCACCCTCTTCATTCTTTTCCATCATTACCGTATAGCGAAGATGATTATATGACATTCATAATTCCTCTAAATGTTAATATGCATCATAGAGTATATACAATTTGTGGATTTTAAATCCCCTTTTATGAATTTTAGAACACATACATTTACTACCAGCAGAAACCAAAACCAAAAAAAAAGGCCAAATTCCATAACCAAAAAAGAATAGCAGTCCTGACCGGATAATTTATGAAAGAATAGTTTAAAAACGACAGATTAAGCGTTATCGCAGAACATATTCTACAAAAAATAGATATTATAGAATATGTCCTTTAAAAAATCAGACCAGATCAGTTCAGAAACAGTATTTCCACCGGAAGTTCAATATAGGATATTGTCAAAGAAAACATTAAATAAAGTTCAGAATTATGGGAGAAATCATCAATGGGCAATTATATCCCAAATTTAAGCAGTTTTTCAAAAGGTGAAAATGTGACTGTTCATAACCAGCTGCACAAAAAACAAACTCGAAATTCCGGATGACAAATCTGTTGCTGCAAAGGATCTCTACTCTGGAACACTGTTTAAAAAAGTTAAAAATTATTCTGCAGCAATGAATTATGACTATATGGTAATATCTGCAAAATACGGCCTTTTATCTCCGGATGACAAAATCAAAACATACAATAAGGTTTTATCAAAAAAATCCGATGCAGATGCCATAAGGGATCAGGCAGAAGAGAAGTTAACTCCGATTCTTCAAAATTATGATAAAAGCCTGATCTATGCCCAAAATACCGGTTATATCATGTCCTGAGGCATAAAGGCTCTAAATAAGATAAGCTACAACATCAACCATCAGACCGGCAGCCACATATAAAAGTATACTCAAAAAAGAATATTCTGAGTTTATTTGGAAATCCTGATTTGCCACCAATAAAACTTATCGAAACTGCAATATCGCTAAATTCATCAGTTATAATTTCTTTAAGATTGATATATATTAAATGTCATTCACGGACTTCGCCTGTTCCTTTAAATCTTCAATGTATTTTTCTTTATTTTTCCATACAATATAATCCTCCCAGGCAGGATGACTCTCTATTTTTCTGCCTTTTATTGCCTCATAAAGATCTTCTTTTGACAAAACATTGTATCTTTCCCTGACATCTGCAATATCCATCTCTGCAAGGCGGATCTCTATTTCAATAAAGGAAATTAAACCCCTGTTAATCACTTCTTCACGGGACAGACCTGTTATCTGACTTATTCCATCAACCGTTATCATATATTCACCTTCCAAATCATATTTGCAATTGTTACAATATAGATCAAAATCATTAATAACTTTCTCCGTTGTCAATGCCGGTTTAATTTTCCACAAAACCAATGCTTATTTACGAAAAAACAGTAGAAATAACAGCCAGATCTATGCCAAAACTACCTGTTATATCATATCCTGAGGCATGAAGGCACTAAATAAGACAGGCTACAACATCGACCATCAGCCACATAATCCTACTGAGTGAACAAGTTATTTGCCGGGATCTATTTTAACAACCCACAGAATTCAGTGAGGAGCCATAATTTCTTCAACATTGGTATAAATATTAAATGTCATTCCCGGACTTCACCCGTTCCTTTAAATCTTCAATGTATTTCTCTTTATTTCCCATACAATATTCATTCATGCTAAATCATTCAAACTGCAATTTCCTCAGTTAATCACCTCCTAAACTCCTGACGGAATCACCACATCATATGATTTTTCAATACCGACAGTCAAAGGCTCAGTATTTTCCCCGACCTTAAGATCTGCCTCAATCCATTCGGGGATCTCAAGCTTTTTCTCAAGCTGCTTCAGAGTAACTTTACCATTAAGACAATCCTCATTGAAGGGAATATAGAACTTATATCTACCCCGACTTGTAATTAGAAGCGCAAAAGGGTGGCGTTTCATATCCTTATGAATAATATCACTCTCACGATAGAGGGTTACATAGAGCTTTTTCTCCTCAATCCCTGAAGAATCCTCAGTAGTCATCACGGCAGTCACATAAGTAACACCACCTCTGGCAAACTGACCTTCTATTTTCTTCTTTAATTTCTCAAAAACTGAATTTTTTTCATCTTTCTTCCAGAATTCCCTATTAAACTTTTTAATGCTGGCTATCAGAAAATCATCATCATCATCATGGTAATGCTCAGCTGCTGCTTCATGATATGTTATCAGATAATCAATTTTATCGCTGATTGAATCAGAATAAAAATCATTGTACTTAAGCCTCTTTAAGGTGCTGTTCTTTATCCTTATAGTTGTATATCCGATTAACTCGGAGTTATCCTGCCCTGCCATTGTTCCCAATTAAGTATTAAAATATATAAACATAAAGGTTCCCATAAATGCAATATGCTAAATGACATTTGAAATAAAATAATATTTGCAAAAAAAGACACATATCAATTAACTATAAATAGTAATTTAACCAATACAAAATCACACCATCAATTGAGGAGGAAATAGATATGAGTGAAATAGCAAACCGGGATTTTAGTAAAAATAGTATCAACAACCAGGCAGGAAGAAAACTCACACCTGAAACAGATGCAGAGATGCACTTAAATCACCCGGAATTTTCAGCCGGAGCAGGTACGGACTTTCGGGCTAAAAGAAAGACTGAAAGACAATCCAGAAGAAAATCTGAACGGATTTCCGAACGGGAACCATTCTACATAAGCCAAAACAGAAAAGATGAACTCATAAGCGAATTCATCTCAGAGATGACAAAAGACTGCAAAACTCCGGAGGAGAAATTAGTTGCCGTTCTTAAAGCAAGAGGATTTCTGCTCGAAGAATCAGACAGCGACATCTGCCTGAGCGACAATTCCTGCCTGAAAAATCCCGGCTACCAGTGCTCCAGTAGTGATCTGGACCAGACAGTCCTTGCCGGATTCCTGAAAGGTTCAAATCTTGGCACTCTCGATATGACATACGATGACCAGAACTACAGGGAAACTTTAACTATTGATCCTGACCATTTCCACCGCCATTATTATCCGCCACAGAACCATCCTGCAAAATTCAGGCTGAATATCACAGGAATACCCGAATATAATGACTTATACCACATAATAGAAATTTTTCATGGATTTAGCGGATCTACCATTTTCGGCCCGAATTATGCCATTAAAAAAGATGAAGAATTATTCTACGGGCACGAACACGGCGTTAAAGTCCCCGCCTGCATCATGGACGCCGGAATAGCCAGATTCTGCAAGGCTGTTTCAGCATGTGGCGTTACAACAAAAATGACATGTGACGGACATTTCGGCGAAAAAAGATACGCATGGATACTCTTCAATACCCATCTCGATCTTCTCTGGTTCAGGATTTTAAACGAATGTATCATAATACCCTTATTAAACCCAAATTTAAAATTCAGATACGGGTCACGTATGAATTCAGATGCACAAGGAGATGTCAATATTTCCCTGACCAGAAGGAACCCTCTTCCGGAATACATGGAAATGCAGAGAATTGCAGAATTCCTCTACGAACACAGGGTAATCTTTAGGGAACTGAAAAAAGAGATCTGCAAAGATTACCAGAACCACTACCCAGGACTTGATGACCTAAGGGACTATGAAAGATCAGGGGAGATACCAAAACACATCTTAAATCAGCTCCGTATGAGGACCAATACCCTTCTGAAACGGGAACTGTACAGTCAGAAGGAACTCCCATATACAGAAGCCTATAAGGAATGGATGCTTAGAATCTTTGAGAATAAAACCGGAATAACAAATTTCCTTACAAAATCCAGGAACATTCAGGAAGATTATACCGGTATTCTTCAGGAACTCATACAGATATACAGCCCTTCCGGGCGGGAACAGGAGCTTTCTGAGTTTATCGCCCGGAAATATGGAAAGGGAAACTGGGAAATCTCAGCAGATGAATTATCAAATCTTTACATAAAACCAAAGAATGATGACGGGTCCGAAAAACTGCCATTATTAAATGCCCATCTGGATACTTACCCCCTGTATTATGAAGGTCAGGAAGAAGAGGCTGAGCATATTAAGAGGCTCTCACGCTACAATAACCGCTCCCGGTTCAGAAGAGATAACCACATAAAACCGGAATTCAATGCAGGATTTGACGACAAAGCCGGAGTTGCAATGATCCTTTATCTTATGAAGCACACATCACTAAGATTTAGAGCAGTGCTCACAGTCCAGGAGGAACAGGCAGTTTCATATCCGGCTAAATACGGTCGTGGAGGCGGAGGAGGCATTGGTTACGCCATCGAAAACAGACCGGAATTCTTCAGAAACTCCGCTTATGCCTTAACACTTGACCGGCAGGGAGGAAGGGACATAATTGACACCTACGGCAGAGGTTCTGAGGATTCACCCAGATTAAAATTATGCAGTGATGAATTTCTTGAAAAGTTCATAGATACCTCAAATAAGGTATATTACCCAATGACGGTTGCAGAAGGCAGCATTGCAGATGCCTATAATATCAGGGCAGCTTTTCCGGAACTTGATATTTTAAATATCTCCGCCGGATTTTACGAAGAGCACAGGAGTACTGAATGGTTTAATATCGAGGAGGCTTTAGGGGTTATGAGGGTTGTTGCTGGTTTTTTGTCAGATTGTTGAAGAAAACGATATAGATAATTATAAAATATCCCCATTTTAGCTTTAAAAAATATGAATGTTGGTTATTCCTTTAATCTTTCAGACATCGGAATTATTTTAAGATGCTGATATTCATTATTCAAAACAAACTCAGCCTCACCCGGCTTAAACTTTAAAAGAGCCTTAGGATCAACATTAAAGTGTCTGGCATTCTTATTTGCCTGTTCTTTTGTTTCAGCCTTCATAAATATTTTTGCTGACATATTAGCCAGAATTTCTTCATTAAAATGTCCAATCAACTGAGAAGCAAGGATTAGTCCCAAGCCAGATTTCCTTAATTCAGTCGCATATTTATTTAAAACAGCTTTTGAACCCTGTTTATCACTGACTAATAATTTTGCCTCATCAACAATTACAAATATCCTAAATTTATCTTTATCGGAAATATCTCCCTCTGAAATATTCCCCAAACTCTGCAACGAGTAATATAATTTCCTCAATAATAAGTCTGCAAAAAGATTCCTTAAATTTTCCGGCAAACTATTTAAGTTAATATGACTAATTCCCGGTTCTAAAAAGCTTTCCACAGATATTTTCTGATTTCCGGAAAATAGTTTATAATCAGACATACCCCTTAAATATGCTCTTAGTCCATCAGATTTACCATCATCTGAATTAAAAATCTTATTGTTTAATTCATCGAAATTAAATTCACCAGCAGACTTATTACTTGAAGGGTTATTATTATTGTAACCTTCAGTTATCAACTCTGTTAATCTATCTATTTGTTGAATACCTAAACTTGAAAAATTAATTTTTATAGCGTCAACAAAATCAGAAGTCGCTCTTAGAGGAGTGAGATCCTCAAATTTATTACTTAACTCAAGCGGATTAAAATAGTAACCATCTCCTTCCTTAATTTTATATGTTTTTACAGAAGAATCTGGGGCCATGTCACCATGGAAATCAATTAAAAGAACGGGATAATTCTGTTTTGCCAGTTCATATGCAATAGATCTTAATGTTACAGTTTTTCCGGCCCCGGAACCACCTATAACAAGGCAATGTCCATTGGCACATTTACCCGGTTCCCAATATACATCCCCATTACCAGATTTCCCAAGAAGTACTTTTATTCCATCATAATTACTATTATTGGATGTAACAGAAGCGAGTATTTCCTCAAATTCTTTCACATCAGGAATATCTTCAGCATTTCCCATTTTTTTGCTTATAATTGATTCAGAAACGCCATTTATCTTACCAGGCTGATAATCAGCTATTTTATTATTTATTTTTTCGACAATCCGCTTCTGAATATCCTTAATACCAGATATTGCATTGTTCTTTTCACTTTCCGAATTCCCGGCATAAAAACGGATCTCATTATCTCCGGAATTCCCGTCCAGATTTATTATTCCACTATCATCCAATGGTTTAATTTTTTCAAGAATTTTTTCTTTATTGTCACCGTAAGAGATCGAAATACTGTTATCTCCTTCATTTACTGCACTTATTAAGTCAAACAATCGGTAATGGATTTTAGAATCATAAATTATCTCCAGTAAATCTTTTTTCAGAACACTATTTACAGTAATATAGTTACCAATATCAAATTCTTTTGCAATAACAAACTCAAAATCTCTGGTTTCCCCACCCCTTGTGGATGCATAATTTAATGTCCCGACGCCCAATCCATTATCAGTTATTAATTTAATAGCAGCTTCATCACATTCCTTAAATTCCGGACTTATTTTAAGTAGAAACCCAAGGTCATCATATTTTTTATAATCTGGTATATTCCTTGATTTACAGTCATTATATACACAATATAATGCCAAAGGATTTAATTCATTAACTCCCTCCTTATCAAAATTTAAGAGCCGATTCTGAATAAATATTTTAGAGATCCTTTCTCCTTTTTCAGATGTAACAAAGCTTTTAAAATTTTTTAAAGATTCCCAGTTATAATCCAAGATTAATTTTAATGACTGAAGATTACTTAAAATATCGTTTGGAATCTGAGTATCCAGTATTCCCTGCTCACGAATATTCTGCCCAATATATACATACAATAAATTATCAAATATTTTTTTTATCTCATAACGATCTTTACGTGCGATTATCTTTTTTTCAAAATCACCAAATTCAGAAGAAATCTCTTCACTTTGTGATTCTGAAATGTTTAAGGCATCCTTCAATCTTGCAGCAATATTATTAAAATTATTATCTCCAACGCACACATCATTCATAATATCAACTTTTTAGAATTAGTTTTAATATAGAAAATAGTTTCTTTTTTATTTCCTTCAAGGATATTATTTAATTTCAAATAATTCCCATAGTTCTGAAATTCAACACTAACCCTCAGAAAAATAGTATTTATTATAGCCTTGTCACCGCCGTGTTAAAAATCCCCAAGTATGCCGGTTTAATTTTGCCAAAACCACGCAAACATCCAGCAATAATCTCTGCATAAGAAATTTATTTTCTTATAAATCATAATAATAAATTTACAGAGAAAATGTGCCGGGTACACATGCAAAAAAAAGACCCTAAATCACAAACTGCCTAAAAAGAGGAGTCAGTGAAAAACAAGAGCCGAAACGCTTGAAAACATAAAAGAAGCCGCAAAAGGTTATCTGGAAAGCTTAAAGTCGCATAATGAGACAATCCCGCAATCAATCTACGAAGAAACTGTAGAAATAACAGCCTGATTTATGCCAGAATTACCTGTATTATCTTACCCTGATGTAATAAAGGCACTCAATAAAACCGGTTATAATATAGACCATCAGACCGGCACTAAAAAATATCCGGATATTGTTGATTCAGAATAAAATTTTAATGGTTTATTATATCTGAAGGTGGGAGAATTTTTTCAAAATCTTTACTATTGTTTGTAATGAGCTTTGCACTATTATATAATACAATTGCAGCAACAAGTTCATCGAATTTACCAATAGGCGTTCCCTTCCTCTCAAGTTCTGCCGATATTCTCCCATAAACCTTGTAATATTTTTCAGAATTTTCTATAATATCAATATCATTTAGAACTTCGTTTATTCTGTAAAGCGATCCCTCAATATCGTTTGTTCTGTAAGCTCCTTTATAAAGTTCATAAACATTAACAAAAGTTGTGCTAAAGTTCTTTTTCTCCTCAATCATCTCTTTGAGTAAATTATCAGCACTTTTATGCTTAACGTTATTCTGACTTCTTATTAAGTCTATCAAAAAAGTGCTGTCAAGAATAATCATTTAATCCTCTTCAACAGCTTTAGTCATTAGATCAGCGTCTTCATCCGAAAGAGAACCTATTCGGGAGAGTAACTCATCTAATTCTTCCGGAGTTCTGATTTTTGGAATAGCCCTTAAAATTACACTTGATAAACTCTCATCATCACTCTTTTTCCAGTTAATAAGGCGATCATATGCTTCATCTGAGATGCTCAGCGTCTTTGACATATTCCCATATTATCATCTATTCTCAGATAATAGTTTTCATTTCCGCAATGAAAAATTTTACAAATGATAAAGTTCAGAATAAAGACAACTCTGGCCCGTAATCCTTTACTGCCATGTACAGAAGTAAAACAGACATAATTCTTTAATTTCTTCTCATTTGTAACTGGGACATAATGGGATAAAAATGACACTGTATTTCTTCGTTTTTTGTTTTTGTTCAATTCTCCCCTCAATCTCAATGATCTCCGTAATATAAGTCCCAGGCGCTATATTTCGTTGTCCACGGGTAGAATTATAATATGGCACGCATTCATAACACAATAATATTGTCCGAGTGATTTTACTAAATAAGAAACAGAAGTCCATTCAGCTATTTTTATTCCGGCAGTGACAAAAGAGCTGTATCAGTTTCATCAGGAGGTCTTATCTGAAATTCTGTTTATCATTATGCAGGAAATGAAAAACTTTGTTTTAGTCTCAGAAATATCCCGGATACTCTTTGGAATAACAATCCGGCCTTTTTTTGTTATTGTTCCGGTGTGAACATAAAAAACTCCGGAGTTTAAAACTTCAAAGTACACAAACTCAGGACAACAAATATCTGTCCATAAAAAGTCAATCACGACCAAAGAAAAAACTTTAAAGTATAAAACTTTAAAGTACACATATGCAAAATCCTCCTTTCCTTGGCAGAAAATCTGAAATGTCATCCTTAAACAGCAGATGGAAAAGCAATAAACCGGAATTTATCGTCATCTACGGGCGAAGAAGAGTTGGGAAATCAGAACTTATAGACAGATTCCTTAACAAAAAAAGAGGCCTTCGCCTGCTTGCAAGGGAAGAAGCCAGGGAACTTCAGCTGAGACGGTTTTCAGTGGAAGTTGCAGACTACTTCAATGACGACTTCCTCAGAAAAACAGGATTCTCAGACTGGGACTCCTTCTTTGAGTACCTGTACCAAAAATCTGATGAAAGAATAATAATCGCCATAGATGAATTCCCTTACCTCGTAAAGGAAGACAATGCACTGCCCTCCATCCTTCAGTCATTCTGGGACCTAAAACTTAAAGAGACAAAAATATTCCTGATACTCTGCGGCTCATCAGTCAGAATGATGGAATCAATGGTCATGGAATATAACAGCCCCCTTTACGGGAGAAGAACAGGACAGGTCCTGCTCAGGCCACTTCATTTTATCCACATTTATGATTATATCAAAGACATAAAAAAAGCCGTAAATTATTATTCTGTATATGGCGGAATTCCGGCTTACATCACCAGTCTTAACGTCAGTCAGAGTATTGAAGAGAGCATAACTGAAAATATCTTCAGAAAGGACTCCTATCTCTTCCGGGATATTGAGTTCGTGCTTAGAAGTGAACTCAGCGAACCCAGATATTACTTCTCAATACTCCTCTCGATATCAAACGGAAATCATTCGCAGGGCCTGATTACCAATGACACCGGACTTTCAAAGGGAATTGTAAACAAATATCTCTCAACACTCATCGACCTTGACCTCGTTAAAAGAAAAGTTCCTGCAACAGTCTCTAAGAGGTGCCACAGGGGATTATACTACATCAAAGATAACCTCTTTTTATTCTGGTTCAGATTTGCATACCCCAATATCATGCTGATAGAACGTGACCTTGGTGATGCTGCGGTTAAGAACCAGGTCATGCCATATTTCAGCGATTACACAGGACTTCGTTTTGAAGAGATTGTAGAAGATATTTTCCTTTCGGTAAACGGCAGAGATGTCCTGCCTTTTCTCTTCACCGGATACGGCAGCTGGTGGCATAAAGGTGAGGAGATTGACGGAATTTATTACTCAGACTCTGAAGACAAAATCCTGTTCTGTGAATACAAATGGCAGGACAATGTACAAGCTGACATTCTCCTCCAAAAACTCAAAGAAAAATCACAGAAAGTATCATGGAAAAAAGAGAACAGAACAGAATATTTCTGTCTTGTCGCCAGATCATTTGACAGTCAGGACCGGCACACACCAGCCTTCAAAACTTCCGGAAAAAAAGAGATTAATAATAACACAGTCCTGCTCGATATAAACGATATCGAAGCTTTATGCAGGAAAGCTTCAGAGTAATTTTTCCGGATTTATATCAATACAAAAAACGGAATAAATCCCTCCCTCAAAAAAATAAAACTCACCGGAAAAATTTCAATTCAGACAAAATCACCTCAGATACTTATTCCGGGCCAGAAAAACTACACCACACAGACAGCCGGTCATCACAATACCGATAAAGAACCCCGGAAACTCCGGCACAGGCGTACTGCGGCAGTCATAACAGAACTCAATATGGCTTATATCGTAATACTTCCCGTTAGCCGGATTCACAGGCGTAGAAAGAAGTTCTGAGTCAAAGTAAACCGGCGGGTCGTAGAAGTACACATTAGAATTAGGCCCTCCCTTCACTATCACCGCATAAATCTCAGCATTTGACGTGAAGGTGAAATGTGTGCTGGTGAACATATCAATATCGACATAGCAGTTTGTCCCTGCAATATCATGGATTCCTCCGTAAGGACCGCCGTCAATCTTAAAACTCTCCCCCGGACATCCGCTCCCGCAGCACGTCTGCGAAGTACAGTTTATGTCACTGCATTTTGGATTGTCCGGACAATAAACCGGTGTTGCTGCACCGACAAAAGCAACCATGGCAGAGATCAGCACAGTGACGTAAAACAAAAGATTTCTCTTTTTCAAAATATACACTCCCCAATAAAAATTAACCATCCCGCCAGCCGGAATGACTCATGAATGACGCACAGGCAATTTCTAACAGGACCCTAATGAATATATGCACAGCATTGCATCTCCCTCAACGCAATAATTCAGGATAAGCAGAACAATTACCCGCCGGCGGGAGCAATGCAGGTCTAATCAGTTATACTACAGCAGAAAATGACAGTCACTGCAAAAATTCATGCATTACAGATAAATACAGAATTCCGGACTCTAAAAAGAAACCCACCCGGGGTTCTGAGAGAAGATTCCGGGAGGGAAATATTTTACAGCAGGGAAGACTGAAGACAGCTTCTGAATTTCAGGGATTTCGGTTTCAGGGAAAAGCGGGATAAAACCTGCAATAAAATATGCCGGACCACGGGATAATATCCCGGAAACTCTGTGCCTTTAAGAGATCTAATCTTTTTTCCAGGAATCCGCCGGAACTGTGATCTCAAACCGTGCCCCGCTGCCAAAGACCCCGCTCTCCTTTATTGAAATTCCGGTAATGGAGAGGATCTCTCTTGTCAGGAAAAGGCCAAACCCTGTGTTTTTGCCAACTCCTCTCTGAAAAATTCTCTCCTTCTCTTCATCAGGCACGCCGGTCCCGTCGTCCTCCCATGTAATGACAAGCCCCCCGTTATTGTCATGCCTGCACCTGACATAAACCTCAGTGGCCTTCTCACCATGCCTGACCGTATTGTCCATCATGTTTTCAAAGACTTTACTGAGCATAGGATCGGCATATATCATAATATCTTCACAGAGGTTGTGCACCGGCAGTTTCCCAAATGACCTCCTGTCAGTTAAACCTGAAACTGAGATCCATTCAGGTGTATTGACTCCAAGCTGTTCATACTCTTTTGTAAACAATATATTTTCTTCAATTGTACGGGCTGCACTGTCAATCTTTCCGATATAATCGGTTTTTTCCTGTTCATCCTCAAGGTCATCAATTATGCCGGCAATGCCCCTGATAACGGTCACCTGGTTGAGGATATCATGCCTAGTTATTCCGGAGAGCAGTTTTAACTTCCGGTTTGAAAGAAACAGTGCCTCTTCTGCTTTTTTCCTCTCCGTAATGTCGATTATAATCCCTTCACAGTATTTCCGGTTATCATCACAGAGCAGTCTTCCGCTAATTGACACCCAGAATGGCGTGCCGTCCCTTTTTTTATGGATTGCCTCATAACCGGTAACACTGCCGTCTTCTGAAATAATATTTACAACCTTTTCCCTGTCACGGACATCAAAATAAAAATTCCCTGCATTTTTCCCTGATTTCAGGAACTCCTCTGCATCCGGATAACCATACATACGGGCAAAAGAGTTGTTTACATCAAATATCTCTCCATTGAAAGTAGTTTTGAACAGTCCGGTAACAGAATTCTCAAATATATCCCTGTATTTTTTTTCACTCCTGTATATGGCCTCTTCCGCTTTTTTCCTCTCCGTAATATCGTTTACAAGCGACAGGACATAATGCTCATCCCCGATTTTTAACTTTGTCGCCCGGACCTCCGCTGTGTAAACGGTCCCGTCCTTACGGCGGTGCCTCGTCTCAATGTAAATATCCCTGTCATCCGGGAATTTATGCCAGATATTTCTTCTGTCATTGCGGATTACCGATTCGGCATCAAGATCATTGACATTCATTGAGAGGAGTTCATCAAGAGTGTAACCTGTTGTAGTTGTCGCTTTTTCGTTTGCATCCACAAAATTTCCGTCAAGATCAAATAAAAAAAAGATCTGTGAGGCCTTGTCAAAGAGTTTCCGGAATTTATTCTCACTTTCACGAAGGGCCTTGTCTGCCATTTTCCAGTCGGTAATATCAGTATGCGTCCCAAGAATCCGGAGAGCTTTTCCGTCTGAGTCCCTGCTTACAACACTACCCCTGGCCCTCATCCACCGGATTCCACCGCTTTTGGTTTTCATCCGGAACTCAAGATCAAAACCGTCCCTGCCATTGTGGATGCAGTCATAAACGACCTTTTCAGCCATTCCAAGGTCATCAGGGAGGACATTTTCCCTCCATGTATTGTATGATGCGGGCACCTCATCCGGTTCATAGCCAAGCATGGTAAAGCAGCGTGGACTGAAGAATGCCTCTCCCGTTTTCAGATCCCAGTCCCATATCCCGTCATTTGTTGTTTCAAGCACAAGCCGAAGCCTCTCCTGGTTAAAGAGATCTGTTTCAGAGGATCTTTTCCTGTTTTCAGCTGCAAATCTGATCTTTCCGGCAAGTTCTGCGTAGTAATCCTCAGGCCTTCCGGTCCTGCGGACGAAGAAATCAGCCCCATCATTAAATGACCCGGCAACTGCATCTTCACCGCAGTCTCCGGAAAAAACAATGTATGGAATTCTGATATTGTTCTCTTTTATGTATTTAAGCAGAACATTTTCTGATGATTTTTTGGTGGAGTAAGCCGGGGCAAAACCGGATACAATGACATCGAATGGATTTTTATTTAGCAGAGCTATAGCTTCTTCTGCATTTTCAGCGCAATATAAAGATATTCTGCCTGACTTTTCAAGATAATTTTTTGTTTCCGACAGGCACTCAGGGTCATAATTGATAAAAAGAACTCCAATTTTCCCCCGGATATACCCGTTCTTTCTCATCATATGACTATTAGAATTTATGAATGATAAATTTATTTAAGGCATAGTCGGACTGAAATGAATTACCATAACCTGAAGGGGTGCTGCTTTCTGTTATGCCGGCCGGAAGCACATGGTTAATGCCACCCTTATAGAGAGATTTGGAGTTGATTCAGGCAGCATATCCATTAAATCCTCACGAAAAGCCCTTATCAAGCGTCTCCTGGCTTTCCGGATTTAAACCGGTCACGTACACCGACTTGCCCTCCTGCTGGTACTTATCAATAACCCGGACAATCGCCTCAACAGCAGAATGGTCCCAGATATGCGAACTGGCAAAATCAATCTCAATTCTTTCAGGATCGCCGGCATAATCAAAGAGATCAACAAAAGCCGACATCGTTGCAAAGAAGAGCTGACCCCTTACACTATAAACCTTAACACCATCGCCCCTGACACTGCCGGATACCGAAATTGCAGACATCTTCCAGACCATCGCAAGTGCAGCTATCACAACTCCGGTTAAAACACCCTTCGCAAGGTCATGGGTATAGACAACAATCGCGATAGTGACCAGCATAACAAAGGCATCACTCTTCGGCATCTTAAAGAGGTCCTTTAAAGAACTCCACTCAAAAGTCCCGACAGCCACCATAATCATCACACCGACAAGAGCCGCCATAGGGATCTGAGCCACAAGATCACCAAGAACAATAATCAGAAAAATCAGAAAAAGCCCGGCTGTCAGCGACGAAAGCCTGCCCCTTCCTCCGGAAGTGACATTAATGACAGACTGCCCAATCATTGCACAGCCGGCCATCCCGCCAAAAACACCTGCAACAACATTGGAAATCCCCTGCCCCTTAACCTCCCTGTCCTTATCACTCCTCGTATCAGTCATCTCATCAACAATAGACGCAGTAAGAAGAGACTCCAAAAGACCCACAATAACAAGCGTCACCGAATAAGGCAGGACAATAAGCAGAGTCTCAACATTCAGAGGCACAGCCGGCAGATGAAAGAGAGGCAGTGCCTGTGTAATATTGCCAAGATCACCAACCGTTAACACATCAATCCCGGCAGTAATGGTAATTCCGGCCATAACCGCAATTGCAACAAGCGGTGCCGGAACTGCCTTTGTAACCTTTGGCAGAAGAACCACAATCCCGATGGTCGCCGCCGTAATCGCATACACAACAGGCGGCACACCGATTAGAAACGGGATCTGTGAGAGAAATATCAGAATCGCAAGCGAATTTACAAACCCTAAAACAGCAGAATATGGGATAAACGAGATCAGCTGCCCGACCTTAAAAAATCCGAGGCATAACTGTATAATTCCGGTGAGAATAGTTGCAAAAAACAGATATTCAACCCCGAAATCCCGCACCAGAACAACCATCACAAGGGCCATCGAACCTGTAGCAGCCGAGATCATACCCGGCCTTCCGCCTGCAAAAGCAATCACAACAGCAATGCAGAACGATGCATAAAGGCCCACCATCGGATCAACGCCTGCAATGATAGAAAATGCAATAGCTTCAGGAATCAGAGCCAGAGCTACTGTAATTCCGGCAAGGAAATCCCCTCTCACATTTGAGAGCCATTCACCTTTTATTTTATGCGCGAATGACACAAAAACCTCCTGCCCCTGTAAAAAAACTGTATATTGCCATAATTTATTAATCCGGAAAAGATTTGTTGGTATTTTTAATCAGAAATATACTGCAAAACCCCGCAGCCATTATGAAATACGGCAGAATTACCTTTACCGCAAATATTTCTCAGCCGGTAATATATTTCTCCCGCACAACAATAATATTTCCCCACCACCGCAACATAATGCACAGCCACATCATTAAATGTCCGGAACACCTGATCGGTATTTCTATAAACCAGGCAGATAAACAATATTCTCAGCATCCATATCGGAGAAGCAGAGAGGCATGAATAACCGGACTGCAAAAACCGGAAAATCAGCCTGAAAAATACACAGCTATTCAAAACAGTTCTTCCGGAGACATAATTAAATGTATAAAAAAATACTCCTGGCATCAGACGGCTCAGAGAACGCAGGACGTGCAGCAGTAGAGGCTGCCGGACTTGCAAAAAAGCTATCATCCCATGTAATTCTCACATACATTGCCGGCACACCACAACAGTCAAAACTTGTAAAAGCAAACTTTGACGTACACACAATTCTGAAAGAAGATGCAGAAGAAAAGATAAAAGATACAATATCCACACTCAACAAGGAAAATATCCCATATACACTCAAGGTTGCAATAGGAGACCCTGCTGACGAAATAATCCGGATTGCCGGGAATGAAGAGGCAGACCTGATAATAATCGGCAGCCGCGGCCTTGGAACAATAAAAAGCGTTGTACTTGGAAGTGTAAGCCAGAAAGTCACCCACAATGCAAAATGCCCGGTCATGATAATCAGGTAAAATCCTGAAATATACTCCGGTTTAGTCTTCAGCCTAAGGACATAAAAACCTAAAAATCCGGTTTTGAAGATAAATATCATATAATTTAAATTAAGAATAAACAATTTTTCCGGAAAACTTTAACGGAATTTACGTTAAAGTGCATGATTTTAAATGACTGTTCCGGACGCCCCGTAACGAATTGAGAAAGATATTAATACAATCTAACAGGAAAGTAAATAATGAACGGTTCAGAGTCCTCAAAACAGACGTTATCAATACTATATGTGGATGACGAACCAGCGCTCCTCGACGCAGCAAAGTTATACCTTGAACATACAGGCAATCTTTCAGTCACAAAATGTGACAATGCAGCTGACGCACTTAAAATATTATCAGAATTAAAATTTGACGCCATAATATCGGACTACCAGATGCCCGAATGCGACGGCATAACATTTCTCCGCCGTCTGAGAGAGAGAAGGGACAATACCCCGTTTATCATCTTCACAGGAAAAGGACGTGAGGAAGTAGTAATTGACGCTTTAAACCTATGGCGTCATTATTCGGTTGGAAATATTGAATTTTGATAGCCATTTTTCAGCTGAACGTCCACCTTCAAGCAAGTTTATGAATTCTTCCAAATACTCCAATCTCTTACTGTCAGAATGTACAATTTCTTTATGTGCATATGGCCTCACCAGTTCACTTGCACTGCTGATCTCTTCAGCTGTAATATCCTGTATCTCTCGAATAAAATCTTTTATGTCATAGAGAATTTCTCTCACATAAGTTTCATTCTCAAGGTTTGAGAAAATGGCCATTAGTGCACCATATTGTGCCATTTCGTTTGTAGTTCTATTTCTTCCGGTTCGTCTTCGTATGTGCATTCTACTCCACCTATGGCCGCGTTCTTCAATATTATTATCTCTCATAATGTCAACTACATTACCAAATGTGTCTTTTACTTCCACAAAAAGTTCATCCATGTGTTTTCTGCAGTTGTTTGTTATTTGCCTTGCTCCGCGGAGTAATTCGCCCCCTTTGGTTACTCCATCTATGTCAATGGCATTCAGAATGATCTCAAAATCGTCTCTCATATTTTGAGCATTTGTGGTTATCATATCACTTCCATTTTGACTTAAGTGCCTGCCAACCCTTAAAGTAATCCTCACTTTCTCAAACCATTCCCATATCTTTTGAATTTTAGAATATTGGGAGTTTATGCCTGCATTGTTTGTGATATCATCTAATTTTTCAGAAAACTCCTTAATTTCACATACGTTAACTTTATGGGCCATATTCCATTCTAATATTTTGTGGGCCATTATTTGGACATCTAAAATTCTATTCATTATTTCAAAGTAGGGTAAACCAAATGGGTAATTTGAACTCCTTTCACGGCAGATAAGAAGATGCTCTATAGCAAGAATAATCCATTTTTGCTCTGCGAAGAATATATCTTTTTCAGAACCATGATGTTTTATTGCACTGAGGTCCCCTTTCATTTTCTTGATTTGACTTAGGATCCTCATTTTCACAATATCTTTGCGAAAAGTAGAGTATCTGGTTTTAAAAATGGTTTTACCAAGATTTTTAACGAAGTGATACTGACAAATTTGGTGCTTTACGTCAGGAAAAATCTCAAATGCTGCATCTCGAATCTGCTTGCTCATATCTCTAACAATGACTATTGGGTCCCCCAATAGTGATTTTAAGTTATTCAGGAAGATTTTAACATATTTTTTGCTCTCTGTTGGTATAATTTGGGCATCCATTGTAATTCCTGTATCCCCGTCCTTTGCCATAAAAACAATTTCATTTCCTGCTTCTCCGGTCCCATCCAGGTGAAGCTTTGCGCCACCTTCTCTCTCAAAAAAGGACTTCATTTGAGGCATATGTCTTTTGTGCAGAGCATAGAACCTTAACAAAAGCTCTTTAGACAGATTAGATATTTCACCAGTTGAAATACTAATTCCTCGAGATAAAAGAATGGTTCTTATTTCATCTCTTTGGAAATCAAAAAGAAATCGCAATAAACCAACAGCAACCATTATTTTAGTATCAAAGTTGCGTCCGGCAGGGCATATTTGATTGAAAATTGAGATTAATGGTTCATTACACGCACCATGTTCTTTACAGTATTTATAAACTATATTAAACCTGATCTCTCCCGATAATGTTTTAACTATTCTTTTAGCTGCTTTTTGGACGTAGAGTCTTTTTTTACAGACTGGGCATCTGTTATGGATTTTTTTGAGTTCTTTGGGTGGGAAAGGGAAATAGAGTACGTTTTTTTTCCAAAGTCGTAGGTAATACCTACACTCTTAAGGGATTCACGCGAGACAGGGTGTCCCATATTTTCCAACATATCTAATACCTCATTTGGAGTTAATTCTCTTTCAGTTAGTTGATTGGCTAAAAAAGAAAAATGGTCTTTATCTATAGTAAAATTATTTGGAAAAGATGGATCAGTCCCTAAAGGTCGGATGTATCGCTGGACAACTTTTCCATCAATTCGAACAGATTCAACTTCAGCAAAGTAGGTCTTAACATCTCCATTTTTGTTGTGACGAGTGTATTTCCGTATGTATGACACCCATAGTGATATATATCACCACATATATGAAACCATTGATTTAGAATTGAAAGTCAGATCAAAATTTAAAAGGAATGTAGGCTGTTTTGAGAGGGATTTAGGGAGTTATAAATCCAACTCTATTTTGACGCCATAGCTTTAAACAGCGGAGCAGACTTCTATCTCCAGAAGGGGGGCAGTCCCGAGTCACTCTTTGCGGAACTCACCAACAAAATAAAATATGCAGTTGATAAAAGAAAGAGCGAAGAGCGTTACAGGCAGCTCTTTGACAATATGACACAGGGGTTTGCCCTGCATGAGATCATCACAGACAAAAGCGGAAATCCGACAGACTACCGGTTTATTGCCGTAAATCCGGCATTTGAGAGGCTCACCGGGCTGAAAGCAGACGAAATCACAGGCAGAACTGTCCTGGAAATTCTGCCTGAAACAGAAAAATACTGGATAAAAAAATACGGCGAAGTCGCCCTCAGCAATACCACAGCAGAGTTTGAAAATTACAGTGCAGAACTCGGACGCTGGTATGATGTCATTGCATATTCGCCGGAAAGAGGACAGTTCGCAGTTACATTTACAGACATTACCGCAAAAAAAGAGGCTGAAAAAAAACTCCGGCAGAAAAATGATGAACTTATAGCTGCAAACAGCCAGCTTGCGGCGGCAGAAGAGGAACTGAGATCACAGATGGACGAACTCCCGGATATTCAGAGAAAACTCAAAGAGAGCGAAGGGCAGTTTTACAGTATAATAAAGGAAATCCCCATCTCAATGAGCATTGCCACAATAAAAGGTGAAATCCTCCTGATAAATTCAAGAACTGCTGAGGTCTTAGAACTTAAATCAGAGGATATAAACGGCATTAATGCACAGGAATTCTGGGCAAATCCTAAAAGAAGAAAAATCTGGCTGGAAGAGATCAACAAAACCGGCATAGTCTCCAACTTTGAAGCGGATATTATCACCACCTCAGGAAAGCATAAAAGCCTCTCAATCTCCGGACTTAAAATAATTTTTGAAGGCCGTCCATGCATCCTCTCCGTTCACCAGGATGTAACAGATAAAAAAAGGGCCGAATCTGAACTGAAACTGAGCCACGAGAAGTACAGGTCACTTATTGAAAATGTCAGTGAAGTTATATTCCGGCTGGATGATGATGGTGTAATAACCTATGTCTCCCAAAATATCACAGACCTTACCGGCTATCAGGCATCTGAGATGACAGGCAGGCATTACACCGATTTCGTATATCCAAAAGACAGACCTGATCGCATAAATGAATTCAATATTCTGCTTGCCGGCGGAAAAAACCCAACAGAATTCCGGCTTATTAAAAAAGAAGGCGGAACTGTCTGGATTAGAAATAATGGACAGAGAATTATAGCAGATGGCAGAGTCACCGGAATTCAGGGCATAATTACAGACATTTCAGGCTTAAAGGCAGTAGAGGAGAAATCGAAGAAATATGCTGAAAATCTTGAACTGCTCTTCAATTCAATCGAAGAGATGGTGCTGATTCTTGATAATGACGGCAATATTATCAGAGTCAATGCTTCTGTTGAAAGAGAACTGGGATATAGTGAAGAAGAACTCTCCGGGAGGGAAGTATTAATACTTCATCCGGAAGAGAGAAGAAATGATGTTATAAAGAATATTAAGGATATTGCTGCCGGAATTACCGATACCTGCAATATCCCCCTCATTGCAAAGAACAAACGGACGATTGAGGCTGAGACAAAAATCACCCGCGGGTACTGGGACAAAAAAGCGGTTCTTGTATGTGTAACAAGGGATGTCACTGACAGAAAACAGGCAGAAGAGGCCTTGCAGAAGAGTGAAGAGCAGTACAGGACAATATTTGACAATTCCCCGATTGGAATTGAACTCCTTGACTCAGACGGATATTTTATCAATGCAAATCCGGCATGCCTGAAAATATTTGGCATTGAAAAATCTGACGCACTCTCCGGATTTTTCCTGTTTTCTGATCCAAACCTGGCAGATGAGAAGAAGAGAGAGATCCTTAACGGCATAACAGTCCGGTTTGAAACTGCATTTGATTTCTCCAAAGTGCTTGAAAATAACATCTATCCCACATCAAAAAGAGGAATCATCTGGCTTGATCTTCTGATAAGTCCCCTGAAAAATGAAGAAGCCATGATTAACGGCTATCTTGTTCAGATACAGGACATTACGGATAGAAGAGAGATGAGAGAGGAACTGAAAAAATCCGGGGAGAAATATCGTGATCTCGCTGACAATGCCCCGGTAGGGATTCTGACCTGTGACAAATCAGGCAGAATTATCTACTTAAATTCCAAAGTACCGGTAATTCTTGGCTCTCCGGGGGTGAATGAATCGTCCGGAATAAATCTTTTGGAAAATAAAAATCTTGTTGCTTCCGGATTTTCAGACATTTTAAGGGGAGTTTTAGAGGACAAAACCAGTATTTCTGAGCTTGAAATGGAGTACATCTCTGTCTGGGGGAAAAAAGTGTACCTCAGAATTCATGCGACACCATTACGTAAAGAAGGGGCCGTTGACGGAGCAAGAATAATTATTGATGACATAACCAAGCGGAAACTGGCGGATGAGGCTCTGCGTATAACCAATAATAAGCTTAAACTGCTCTCTTCAATAACCAGACATGACATTTTAAATCAGGTTATGGTCATTGGAGGGTATCTTGATCTCGCAGAACGTATAGACATGGACAGGAGACTTTCAAAATACTGCGATAGTATCAGAGCAGCAACTGATACGGTTCAGAGACAGATCGAATTTACAAGAGAATATGACGGGCTTGGTTCAAAAGAGCCATTATGGCATGACATCTCATCTGCCATATGCGATACTGCCAAAGGCCGGCTTCCTGTTGTATGTGAATGCAGAGGGCTTTGGATCTATGCAGATCCAATGGTTATGAGGGTTGTATATAATTTATACGACAATGCCCTCCGTCATGCTGATGGTGCAACTGAGGTGAGGGTGTCATGCAGGAAGGTTGAACTCTCACAGAGTGCAGACCGGTCCAAAAAGAGAAGTCGTTCAGGATATCTCATCATATACGAAGATGACGGATGCGGAGTTCCGGATGAGATGAAGGAGAGGATCTTTGAGCGTGGTGTTGGTGCAAATACAGGCCTTGGCCTCTTCCTGATCCGGGAAATTCTTGCGATTACCGGAATTACGATCACTGAGACAGGTAAGTATGGGAAAGGTGCACGCTTTGAGATGACTGTTCCGGACGGTGCGTGGAGAATTGAGAAAGATATTAATACAATCTAACCGGAAAAGTAATAATGAACGGTTCGGAGTCCTCAAAACAGACGTTGTCAATATTATATGTGGATGACGAACCAGTCCTTCTTGAAGCCGGAAAGTTATATCTTGAGCATATAGGGGATTTTAATGTTACAACCTGCGAGAGTGCATCTGATGCCTTAGAACTTTTATCCGCCAGTAGATATGATGCCATAATCTCAGACTATCAGATGCCGGAATGTGACGGAATCTCATTTTTAAACTCTCTTCGCGGACGTGGAGACAATACGCCGTTTATCATCTTCACAGGAAAGGGCCGCGAGGAGGTTGTAATTGAAGCCCTCAACAGTGGAGCCGATTTTTATATCCAGAAGGGAGGGGAGCCAAAATCACAGTTTGCCGAACTCACCAATAAGATAAGATATGCTGTTGCACAAAGAAAGGGTGAAGAAGCACTTCATAAGAGCGAGGAGCGTTACAGGCAGCTTTTTGAGAATATGACGCAGGGATTCGCCCTGCATGAGATAATCACAGACGAGAACAAAAAACCGGTTGACTACCGTTTTCTTGCAGTCAATCCTGCTTTTGAGAAACTTACCGGACTTAAGGCTGAGGAGATTATTGGCAGGAGGGTTCTTGAGGTTCTCCCGGAAACTGAGGACTACTGGATAGAGACGTACGGAGATGTCGCCCTTACCAAAAAGACGGCAGAGTTTGAAAATTACAGCCGGGAACTTGACCAGTGGTATGATGTCTTTGCATATTCTCCAAAAACCGGACAGTTTGCAGTCACATTTACCGATATAACCGCCCGTAAAGAGGCCGAAGTGATCCTGAAAAGAAGTGAGAAGCGTTACAAAGGGATTTTTGAAAATGCAAATGATATGATAATTATCAATGAGATCACCCCTGATAACAGACCGGGCCGGATAATTGATGCCAACCAGGCCGCTGAAGAGATACTTGGCTACTCACGGGATGAATTAAAAACATTAAATATAAGGGATATTACATGCCCTGAGAGTTCCGGAAAGAGTGTAAGAATAGGTAATGATTTAATAAACAGCGGCAGGTCTCTCTTTGAAGGTCAGATGATCCATAAAGACGGACGGCTTATACCTGTTGAGGTCAGCACAAATCTATCCGGAGAGGCAGGGCAGCGAATAAGCACCACAATCATACGCAATATCAGTGAAAGAACAGATCTCCTCGATCGCCTTTCAATAACAATTGAAGGTGGGGAACTTGGAACATGGGACTGGCATGTCCGGACCGGAAAGGTGATCTTCAACCGGAGATGGGCAGAAATGATGGGCTATTCTCCGGAGGAGATTCCCGGAGATGTAAGTTCATGGGAGAGGCTGATTCATCCGGAGGACCATGACTCTGTAATGGCAGTGCTCAAAGGCCATTTAGAGGGGAAAAATCCGTCATATGAGTGTGAATACAGGCTTATCGGCAGAGACGGACGGGTCATCTGGATTCTGGACAAGGGACGTGTGGCCGAGAGGGACATTAATAATGCACCTCTGCGGATGGCAGGCACCCACCTTGATATAACAGAGAAAAAAAGGGCTGAAGAAGAGCTTAAAAGAAAAAATGAAGAGCTTGCAGCCGCAGAGGAGGAACTGAGACAGCAGCTTGATGAGATTGTGCAGGCTCAGGAAAAGCTGGAAGAGAATGAAGATATATTAAAGGAAAAAAACAGTCTGCTTTCACAGAATGCAAAGAAGCTCTCAATCCTCAATAAGATTATAACAATCGCAAATCAGGCAGATGATCTCCGGTCACTCCTTAACAATACCTTAAATGCGACACTCTCACTCCTTGAATATGATGCAGGAGCCATATATATTGTTAATACTGAGACAGAAACTGCATCCATTGTCTGTTCTGAAAATCTGCCCGGATACATTCTTAAAAAATCAGGCACAGTCCCAATCAGAAAAGCACCTTATGACACTTTGTTTATGAAGGGAAATCCGATAATTACCTGCCATTACAATACCTTATCTCCGGAAATTGCAGATGAAACCGGGTTTATAACAATAGCAAGTATTCCACTACTCTCAAAGGGCCGGATAATTGGTGCGCTGAATATAGCAGGCAGGAAGATGCATGATATTAAAGACGATGAGAGAGAGATACTCATTTCAGCCGGAAAGGAACTTGGCAGCACAGTTGAAAGGTTTGCAGCTGAAGATGAGTCTAAAAAATTAGCTGCAAATCTTGAACTTCTCTTTAATTCAGTCGGTGAGATGATCGTCATCCTCGATATGAACGGCAGGGTAGTGAGGGTAAATAATACAATCCTGAGCAGGCTTGGCTATCTGGAGAGTGAACTTATTGGCAGAGATGCCACAATACTTCGTCCGGCAAACAGGATGGAGGAGGTAATTTCAAATATCCAGGCCATGATTGCCGGAGAGATCGATTCCTGCATGATACCGGTCCTTACAAAGGAAGGAAAACTTATCGAGGCCGAGACAACAGTTACCCGCGGACTGTGGGATAATAATCAGGTACTTATAGCGGTTGTAAGGGACATATCCAGCCGGAAACGGGCTGAAGAGGCGTTTAAGATTGCAAACAAAAAACTCCAGCTGCTTTCCGGGATAACCCGCCATGATATTCTCAACCAGATAATGGTGATTGAAGGTTATCTCGATATTGCCGACAGTATTGAAAAGGATCCTGAACTTGAAAGATATCTAAATAATGTAAACCAGGCAACTTATTCAATACAGAGGCAGATTGAATTCACACGTGAGTATAACGAACTTGGATCAGAAGATCCTTTCTGGTTTAATCTGCCACCCCTTATGGAGAAGACCGGAAGAGGCAATATCACTCTCATATGCGACTGCAAAGGACTCTTTATTTTTGCAGATCCGATGATTGAGAGAGTACTTTCAAATCTTTATGACAACACACTACGACATGGCAAAGGTGCAACCGGGATAAGGGTATCATGCAGGCCGGAAGAACAGCCTGAAGAAGAGCCAGATGGCGGTCATGAAAAGGAGAAGAAGACTCATGGATATATTATCATCTGGGAGGATGACGGATGCGGTGTGCCGGACGATATGAAAGAGAAGATCTTTGAGCGTGGAGTTGGTGCAAATACGGGCCTTGGCCTCTTCCTGATCCGTGAAATCCTTGCCATCACCGGAATTACTATCCGGGAGAACGGGGTGCACGGAAAAGGTGCACGTTTTGAGATGACTGTTCCGGACGGTGCGTGGAGAATTGAGAAAGATATTAATACAATCTAACCGGAAAAGTAATTATGAACGGTTCGGAGTCCTCAAAACAGACGTTGTCAATATTATATGTGGATGACGAACCAGTCCTTCTTGAAGCCGGAAAGTTATATCTTGAGCATATAGGGGATTTTAATGTTACAACCTGCGAGAGTGCATCTGATGCCTTAGAACTTTTATCCGCCAGCAGATATGACACCATAATCTCAGACTATCAGATGCCGGAATGCGACGGAATCTTATTTTTAAACTCTCTTCGCGGACGTGGAGATAATACGCCGTTTATAATCTTCACAGGAAAGGGCCGTGAGGAAGTTGTAATTGAAGCCCTAAACAGTGGAGCTGATTTTTATATCCAGAAGGGAGGGGAGCCAAAATCACAGTTTGCCGAACTCACCAATAAGATAAGATATGCTGTTGCACAAAGAAAGGGTGAAGAAGCACTTCATAAGAGCGAGGAGCGTTACAGGCAGCTTTTTGAGAATATGACGAAGGGATTCGCCCTGCATGAGATAATCACGAACGGGAATAAAGAGCCTGCTGATTACCGTTTCCTTGCAGTCAATCCTGCTTTTGAGAAACTTACCGGACTTAAGGCTGAGGAGATTATTGGCAGGAGGGTTCTGGAGGTTCTCCCCGGAACTGAGGACTACTGGATAGAGACGTACGGAGATGTCGCCCTTACCGGAAAGACGGCAGAGTTTGAAAATTACAGCCGGGAACTTGACCAGTGGTATGATGTCTTTGCATATTCTCCAAAAACCGGACAGTTTGCAGTGACATTTACAGACAGAACTGCCCGTAAAGAGGCAGAGGAAGAGATTAAAAGAAAGAATAAAGAACTTGCAGACGCTGAAGAGGAACTCCACCAGCAGCTTGACGAACTTGTCAGGACAGGCGATAAACTTAACGAAGTGAATGAGCACTTAAACAGACTGATCACTTACGCAAACGGCCCTATAATCGTCTGGAATCCTGAACTTACAATCACCCGCTTTAACCATGCCTTTGAGGATCTGACCGGAATTCCGGCCGTTGAAGCTGTCGGGAAAAACCTCCGGATACTTTTCCCGGAAGAGAAAAGAGAGACGGCCATTGAGAATATCCGGGCGGCAATGGCAGGCAGCCGGATGAAGACGATGGAAATGCCTCTCCTTCACCGATCAGGAGATATGAGAACTGTCATCTGGAATCTGGCAAATATTATGAGCCATGACGGTTCCAAACTGGTTTCAGTGATCGCACAGGGTCAGGACATCACCGAACAGATTAAGGCCGAAAAAGTGATTCCTGAGAGTGAAGAGCGGTTTCGGGGACTATTTGATACTATCACAAGCGGGGTTGCCATATATCAGGTTCAGGGGGACGGAAAATCCGGAAAAGATTACATCATCAGGGATTTCAACCGGATGGCACTTGAAATAGAGGGCAGAACAAAATCAGAAGTGGTGGGAAAGAGCCTCTTTGACCTTCGCCCGAATATTGATGAATACGGGCTGATTCCAATCTTTCAGAGGGTATGGGAGACAGGTATCCCTGAATATTACCCGCAGAAGATCTATACTGATGAGAAGTATGCCAACTGGTATGACAACCGTGTCTTCCGTCTCCGGAGCGGGGAGATCGTTTCAGTTTATAATGATATAACTGAACAGAAAAGGGCAGAGACTGCACTTAAAGAGAACGAAGAGTATCTTAATACAGTTCTGCATACAGCAAGGGATGGCTTTGTGGTAATTGACAGCGGGGGCAGAATTAAGGATGCCAACGAAGCCTACTCTCTAATGTCAGGATATTTAAGAGAAGAACTGGTGGGAATGAAGATCAGTGATCTTGATGCGACTGAACTTCCGGAACAGACCCTGAAAAAGATTGACCAGATAAGGAATAGTTCAGAACTGTTTGAAGTTACAAACAGGAAGAAGGACGGCAGCCTATTTGAGATTGAAGTTTCGGCGATCTGGCTGGATATGCATGGCGGGGAGATAATCTGCTTCTGCCGCGACATCACAAAACGCAGGCGGGCAGAAAGGGCACTTTCAGAGAGCGAGGCTCATTTCAGGGACCTCTTCAGAAATCACGCCGCAGTCAAGTTTATTATCGATCCGGAGAATGGCAGGATCATTGATGCCAATCCCGCAGCAGCAAAATTCTACGGGTGGAGTGAGGAAGAACTCAGGCAAATGAAAATATATGAGATCAATACCCTCTCACCTGAGGAGATAAACAAAGAGCTGAAGAGAGCAACAGAAGAGGGACGTGTACATTTTGAATTCCGCCACAGGCGTGCTGACGGGTCCATCCGTGATGTAGATGTGTACAGCAGCAAAATCAAAATAAACGATAAATACCTCCTGTACTCCATCGTACATGACATTTCCGAACGTAAACAGGCGGAATATGCCCTCATAAAGACAAACCGCCAGTTAAATCTCCTCTCAGGCATAACCCGCCACGACATCCTCAACAAGATCATGGTACTTCAGGGATTCCTTGAATTTGCTGAGGAAGACTGTACCGATCAGGTTCAGTCAGGGTATCTTAAGAAGGTCCATGATGCAGCTTCTGCAATTCAGCGCCAGATTGAATTCACACGCGAATACGAACAGCTCGGCGTTCATGAACCGGTATGGCTTTCCATAACCGCCCTTACAGAGAAAAGGTATGATAATAAGTACCCCATAATCTGCAACTGTTCCGGTCTCTTTATCTATGCAGACCCGATGACAGAGAAGGTTTTTTCAAATCTCTATGACAATACCATCCGGCATGCAAAAGGAGCAACCGGGATTTCTATCTCATGCAGTCCGGAAGATTCCGGGTATATCATCATCTGGGAGGACGACGGATGCGGGGTTCCCGATGATATGAAAAAGAAGATCTTTAACCGTGGCGTTGGTGCAAATACGGGCCTTGGACTATTTCTGATTAGAGAGATTCTTGCCATTACCGGAATTACAATCAGAGAAACAGGCGTGTATGGCAAAGGTGCACGTTTTGAGATGACAATTCCCGCCGGGGCATGGAAAACGGATTGATTTTTTTAGAAGAATTATATCCGCAATACATATAAATATATAAATTCCAGTCTATCCGGGATTTTGTACATTAAAAACAGCTATTTAATAGGGAAATAATATGAAAAATGCTGATCTCGACATTCTTCTCCAGGAAGGCGAAGGTTCTATGCTCGAATATAAGGAGAATTTAAACAGCTCTCTGGCACGGGAACTCGTTGCCTTCGCCAATACAGCCGGTGGCAAAATACTGCTCGGAGTAAGGGATGACAGTACGGTTAAAGGAATTCCCGATACAAATGAATTACGTGCAAGGATACAGGATATTGCCTTAAAATGTGATCCTTCTGTCAAAATCCTGATTGAAAGGGTAGGTGAGGTTACAGCAATTATAGTAAAGGAGAGCAATGCAAAACCGGTTCAATGCAGTGACGGTTTCTTCTGGCGTCAGGGTTCTGTATCACAGAAACTTTCACGTGAAGAGATCCGATCATTCTTCCAGCAGAATGAAGCAATACGTTTTGATCTCTCAGTTACACCCCGTTTCAGTTACCCTGAGGACTTTGATCCTGACAAATTTCATGACTGGCTTTCAAAGAGTTCCATTACAAAAAGTGGCGCTGTTGAGGACATACTGGTCAATATTGAAGCTGCGGAAAGATCGGGCGGCAGAATGCTCTTCAGAAATGCCGGGGTTCTGTTCTTTGCAAAGAAACCAAGGCATTTTTTCAACCAGGCATACATAACCTGTATTCTTTTTAAAGGAACAAGCAAAGTTCACATACTTGACAGGAAGGACTTTGATGGCGGTATTGTTGCTGATATTGAAGACAGTCTTCATTTCATCGAAAGGAACACAAGAGTAGAATATATAATTGAAAAACTCCGGCGTGAAGAGATACCACAATATCCAATGGCAGCTATCCGTGAAGCAATCACAAATGCTGTCATGCACCGTGACTGGTTTATTGAAGGTGCAAATGTATTTGTGGAAATATTTTCTGACCGGATAGAAGTGTCAAGTCCCGGTGACCTGCCAAGAGGTATGCATCCGGAAGATCTTGGCCATAAAAGTGTCAGAAGAAATCCACTAATAGCTGATATTCTCCACAGAATATTTTATATTGAAAAAGCAGGGACTGGAATCCGCCGGATGAGAGAGGGAGCAGTATCACTTGGCTATCCAGAACCTGACTTCAAAAACGGGAATTTTTTCACTGCAACATTTTACCCGGTGAAAGAGAAAACCAGTCAGAAAGGATTTCCTTCTGATATAGCCGGATTAAGTCAGCAAGTACCCGGCAAGTACCCAGCAAGTACCCCGCAAGCACCCCACAAGCACCCGGCAAGTACCCGGCAGGCAGTTCAAATCCTTAATAAAGCACTTTATGAACCCAAATCACGTGGTGAACTGCAGGAAACCTTAGGACTTAAAGACAGAGAACATTTCCGGAAAACATATCTTGAACCTCTTATAGCAGAGGGATTACTGGAGCTTACAATCCCCGATAAGCCAAGAAGCCCAAAGCAGAAATACCGCACAACCACCAAAGGAAGGGCTTTTACAGAAATTACCTCCAGATATGGACAATGAGTACATAGTCATGCCCGGATTTTCCGGAGATAACTATCCCCATGTCATCCCAATGTCATCCTGAAACTACTTTTTTTAAAAGAATACAGACCACCTGCCCTTTTTTGCCTGCCACATTCCACTCCGGGCAGTCTGCCATGCCGAGGATATATAATATATGCAGACAATATCACTAATCGGGAGGGAATCCGGGTTACAGAATACGGGACAATATGAATATGGAAGATATATCCGGGGAAAAAGAATTAATCTCCGTTCTTTACGTGGATGATGAGCCGATACTGCTAAAAGGCGGAAAAATATTCCTTGAAAAGAATGGGGAGCTTGCCGTTACAACCTGCGACAATGCAGACGATGCCATAAAACTGATATCAGAAAAACCATTTGACGCAATAATATCCGACATTCAGATGCCCGGACTGGACGGGATATCCTTCCTACGTCATATCCGAAAACGTGGAGACAATACGCCGTTTATCATCTTCACCGGAAAAGGGCATGAGGAACTTGTCATAGATGCACTCAACGGTGGGGCTGACTATTACCTTGAGAAAGGAAAAAATCCCGGAGTTCAGTTCATAAAAATATCAGAAGAGGTTATACATCTCGTTGACAGAAAGAGAAGCGAGGCGCTGGCTAAGTCCTTCTTTTATACACATACAGATCTGATGTTTGTCAAAGATGAAAATTTCAGATATATTACTGCAAATGATGCCAACCTGAAATTTTTTGGGATTAGTCACGAAAAACTTCTCCATAAGACTGATTCTGACCTAATGGAGCCGGATGCTGCTGCTTACTGCCTTGAGTCGGATAAAAAAGCTATTTTAACCGGCAAAAAGGTAGTCTCAGAGGAGACCGCCGGCGGACGGGTTTATGAGACCACAAAATTTCCCATTAAAATTGCCCATAACAGAAGAGGAGTCGCAGGAATAGTCCGGGATATTACTGACAGAAAAGAGGCATCTGAGAGGATCAGCGATATTGAGTATTTAAACCGGCATATCATAGAAGCAATCCCGGATATACTCATACGGTGCAAAGGAGACGGAACTCTGGCTGACATACGGACTCCTGATGAGGGCCGCCTTATTGCAAGAAGAGAAGAGAGCCTTGGAAAGAGAATAACCGAAGTAATTCCCGGCGAACTTGGCACCATGCTGATGGAGAAGATCAGATCGGCGCTGGAGAATAAAAGGATTGAAAAGGCTGAATATCCGGTTGACACACCCGACGGACTCTCATATTATGAGGCCAGAATAATCCCGTATCTGGAAGATGAGATCATCGCAATTATCCGTGATATAACTGACAGAAGAGAGGCCGAAGAAGAGCTTAAAAGAAAGAACGAAGAGCTTTCGGCCGCCGAAGAGGAACTGAGACAGCAGGTTGACGAGATTATCAATGCCCGCAGTGAACTCTCTGAAACAAATGAATATCTAAACAGCCTCATAAATTATGCCAGCAGCCCGATAATAGTCTGGAACCCTGAATTTAAGATCACACGATTCAATAAGGCCGCTGAGGAGCTTACCGGAATTTTAGCAGGTGAGGCTGTCGGCAGAAACCTTCAGATACTCTTCCCAAAAGAGGAGAGGGAGTCATACATGGAGATTGTCCGGCAGGCTATGGACGGAGAAAGGCTGAAGGCAAAGGAAATCTCTGTCCTGCACCGTTCAGGAGATGTCAAAAACGTCATCTGGAATTCTGCAAATATTCTGAACCGGGACGGCTCAAAACTGATTTCAGTCATCGCACAGGGGCAGGACATCACAAAACGCAAACTTGGTGAGATGGCGCTGAAAGAGAGTGAAGAGAAATTTAAGCAGCTCTTTGAGAATATGAGCAGCGGGGTGGCAGTTTTACGTCCGGATGACAACGGTGAGGATTTCGTCTTTGTCGATATAAATAAAGCTGCTGAGGAGATAGACAGAATTAAAAGAGAGGATGTAATCGGAAAGAAAGTAACAGAAATTTTTCCGGGAGTAAAGGACCTGGGACTGTTTGATATATTTAAAGAAGTTGCAAAGACAGGCAGACCGGCATTTCACCCGACAGGAGAGTACAGGGACGACAGGATCTACGGCTGGCGGGAGAACAGAGTGTACAGGCTGCCGTCCGGCCTTATAGTCGCAGTATATAACGACATCACTCCTTTGAAACAGGCAGAAGAGGAACTTAAGGGAAGCGAAGAGAAGTTCAGGAGCTATATCGAAAATGCTCCGGTAGGGGTTTTCATTACAGATAAAGAGGGACGCTACATTGACGTCAATCCCGCTGCGGCTGAGATGACCGGCTACTCCATGGAAGAGATGCTGAATATGACAGTCCGGGATCTTGCCTCACCCAATGCCCCGCCAAAGACTGTTTTGTCCTTTATAAAATTGAGAGATGAAGGCTCAGTAGAGAGCGAATTACTACTCAGAAGAAAGGACGGGACTGATTTTTATTCAATGCTAAAGGCAGTTGCGCTGGACAAAGACCGCCTGATGGGGTTCTGTTCAGATATTACAGAACTTAAAGAGACCGAAGACGAACTTAAAAGAAAGAACGAAGACCTTTTTGCCGCCGAGGAGGAACTAAGGCAGCAGCTTGACGAACTTGTGCAGGCACAGGAGAGGCTTGAAGAGAGGGAGGCATACATAAGAGCAGTAGTTGACAATATCCCGGTCGGGATAGCTGTAAATTCAGTGACCCCTGAGGTTAAGTTTGAATACCACAATGAAAACTTCCTGAAATATTACAGGATTACTGCAAAGGACCTTGATGAACCGGACAGATTCTGGGAAAATGTATATAAAGATCCGGACTTCAGAGAGGAGATAAAAAACAGAGTCCTGACAGATATAAAAAGCGGTGACCAGAACCGGATGCACTGGGAAGAGATACCCATAACACGTCCCGGAGAGGAGACCACCTACATTAACGCAAGAGACATTCCGCTTGAGAAAGGCGGTTCTGTCATCTCAATGGTCATGGACGTAACGGAAGAGAAGAAGTCAAAGGACCAGATCAACCTGCACCTCTTACGGGTAAAGTCTCTCCTGGGCCTTCACAGAATTGCCAACCGGACGGATGATGAAATACTGAACTATGCCCTTGAAAACAGCCTTTCCATGACAAACAGCCGTTACGCATTTATTGGCATTATGTCCCCGGACGAATCCGGGATGACAATTCAGAAATGGTCTGAAGATGTGATAAAGGAATACCCCGTCCATGAAAAAACTGTGCATCTGGAAGTCGGAGAGGGAGGGGCCCTGACAGAATGTATCCGGAAACGTGCACCCGTTATATTCAATGACTATTCAGCCCCCCACCCTGAAAAACACGGCTGCCCCAAAGGGCATGTTGAGATCATCCGTTTCCTCGCCGTTCCGATATTTGACGGGGACAGGATTACGGCTGTAATATCGGTTGCGAACAAAGAGACTGATTACCGGGATGACGACACCAATGCCATAATCAGCCTTGGCAATATGATGTGGGAGATATTCCGGAATAAAAGATCACAGGAGAAGATCGAAGAGAGTGAGAGCCGCCTGCGTGCCATCGTTGACAATCTGCCCCGCGGTGCCATCCACATTATGGACAGGGATCTCTGCTATGTATTCAGTGCCGGGCCTGAACTTGAAAATACCGGGCTTAACAGTGATTACTTAACCGGAAAGTCAGTATATGACGTTCTCGACCCTGAGAATGCCGAAAATATAAGCTCTGCCCTGAAATCTGTCTTTGACAGTGGTGAAAATATCACAACCGAAGCGAAATTTTCCGGACAGGACTTCCTTGTGCAGATGGCACCACTGAGAGATCCGGACGGGAGAATAACCCACGTAATAGAGCTGTCTGTCAATATAACCACGGAAAAAGAGGCTGAAGAGAGACTCCAGGAGCAAAAAGAGCTTTTCAAACGGACTTTTGAGTCACTCCAGGATGCAGGCCTTGTCCTGGGTACAGACTCCGCCGGCATTATTGCGGTGAATAGTGCTGCCATATCACTCTTCGGCTACAGCCGGAGGGAGATTATCGGGCAGACGGCAGATTTCCTGCATGAGGATAAGGCATCAAGAGAATTATTTTACGGGCACATTCATCCATATTTTAAGGAGCACAGGAATATACCCCGGTTTGAGTTCCGGATGAAGAGAAAGGACGGTTCCGTCTTCCCTGCCGAACATTCAATAACCCCTCTCTACGATTCCGGCGGGGAAATTTCAGGATGGGTATTCATTATCCGGGATATTACAGAAATAAAGGAGATGGAGAGCCGTGAAAAGAAAGCCATAGAGCAGATTGAGGAGAATATGGAGCAGCTTGCAACCTTAAATGACCAGATCAGAAACCCGCTTGCCGTTATATCCGGGTATGTGGAGATTAAATGTCCGGACATCTCTAAAGAGATAGATGAGCAGATTGATATGATTGACAGGATTGTTGCCAGGCTTGATGCCGGATGGATACGTTCAGAGAAGATCTGGGAGTATTTAAAAACGCATTACGGAGTCGGGGATGAATATGTGGAGGAGATGAGATGAAAAAAATTGTTATGTGCGATGATGACCCGGCAATCCGTAACCTTTTCCGGAAGATACTGGAGGAGATGGGATATTCTGTGAGAGTTGCCGGAAGCGGCAGTGAAACATTAGAGGCTCTTGCAGAAGAAAAGCCTGATCTTGTACTGCTGGATATTATGATGGAGCCTATGGACGGGTGGGAGGTGCTTAGCCATATTCGGGAGAATAAACTTACAAGGGATGTTCCTGTGATAGTCTTCACCGGAAAGATGCCTCTTCCGGATGAGATTATCAGCTATGAAAGAATGCTGAACGGATTTTCAATGAAGCCTCTTCGCAGGAAAATGTTTGAGGATATTGTAAACGCATTCTTTGCAGAAGAAGCAGAAATTAGAGGATTCTGTGAGAGGGCACTTGATTCCGGGGCAGATGCAGAGGCCGTGGATGAATATGCAGCCCTCCGGAATAATGTCCGGGTACTTCGTGATATGTTTGCCTGCCTTGAAAAAATTATGACAGCAAACACAAAGCCGTATGATGAAAAGGATAATGACGAGTTTTTAAAGGTACATGAACTTCTTGATATGAGGGAAGAGCGCCTATTAAAGCTTGAGAAGATTCTGAATGACAACTCTCCCACATCTCCGGGAAATAACCTCTGAACCGGAGATTTGGGTAAAATATCTGTGCTAATATTTAACTACTATAAAATAAACCTTTTATCTATGAGAGATTTCAGTGCCCATGGGGAAGGGGCTGATGACAATAAAAGGCTCATATCTCCTGATCTGGACAGTATGGTTGATGCCCTCAGATCTGTTGACAGGGTACATGCAGACAGGATTGTCAAGGAGTCATGCAATTCAGACTCTCCTGTTCTCTGCCTTGAAAAACTTATAGTGCCGGCACTTGAAGAGATTGGAAGGCTCTGGGAGTCGGGTGAACTGGCCCTGTCACAGGTATATATGAGCGGGCGTATATGTGAGGAGATTGTAGATACAATGCTCCCGCCAAAAGATCCGCAGAGGACTTCTCATCCAAAGATTGGCATAGCGGTTATTGAGGATCACCATACACTTGGCAAACGGATTGTTGCCTCAGTGCTCCGGGCAGGCGGGTACGAGATTACAGATTACGGCCATGGGATTTCCGCTGCTGATCTTGCTGAGACTGTTATCCGGGATAAGGTGAAAATCATGCTTATCTCTGCCCTTATGCTCCCGGCTGCCCTCAGTATAAAGGAAGCGGCTGCAATGATAAAAGAACAGCAGCCTGATACCGTCATTATTGTTGGGGGGGCACCATTCAGTTTCGATTCAATGCTCTGGAAGGATGTCGGAGCCGATGCGATGGGGCTTTCTGCCATTGAGTCTCTTGAGCTTGTCAGGAGATATACAGGAGAGGTTAAAGAATGAGCGAATATATGACCCCGATGCAGAGGACACTTAAAACGATGGAGTTTTGTGAGCCTGACCGTGTACCACTCTTTCTTCTGTTAACGATGCATGGTGCAAAGGAACTTGGACTTTCGATAAAGAATTATTTTTCAGAACCGGAATATGTGGCAGAAGGGCAGGTGAGGCTGCAGAAGAAGTTTGGGAGTGACTGTTATTTTGGATTTACCTATGCAGCTTTAGAGGCTGAGGCATGGGGCAGTGATGTCATCTTTATTGATAACGGCCCTCCGAATGCCGGAAGGCCGGTCATCCGTGAACCTGAGGATATAGAGAAGATACAAGTCCCTGAGATATCAGAATGCCCATGCCTCCAAAACACCCTCAGTATAGTTGAACGGCTGAACAAAGCAGCAGATGGCAATATTCCTGTGATATCTGCTGCTGTCTCGCCGTTTTCCCTGCCGGTTATGCAGATGGGCTTTGAAGGCTATCTTGATCTCATCTATTCGGGCAGTCCTCTCTTTGATAAGCTTATGAAGAAGAACGAGCAGTTCTGCATCTCATGGGCCAATGCACTCTTTGATGCAGGGGCAACGGCGGTTGCATACTTTGACCCGCTTGCATCCCCTGATATTATTGACTCTGAACTGTTCCGGAGGACAGGGCTTTTAACCGCAAAAAGGGTTATTTCAAAGGTAAAAGGCCCTATGGCAATGCACCTTGCGTCCGGAAGGGCACTTCCGGCTATCGGTGACATATCTGAAACAGGCTGTACGGGTGTCGCTGTGAGCGCCTTTGACGATCTGGCTGCCGTTAAGGAGGCATGCTATGGCAAAATAACGGTTATGGGAAATCTAAACGGCGTTGAGATGAGAAGGTGGACTGACGATGTTGCCGAGGCGAAGGTTAAGGAGGCGATATCAGCAGCAGGGCATGGCGGAGGTTTTATTCTGACCGACAATCATGGTGAGATTCCATATCAGGTTCCGGACTCTGTTCTTTATGCTATTGGTAAAGCAGTCCGGAAGTGGGGGCAGTATCCGCTTGACTGATAAGAGGTTTGTCATTCTCTGCTGTAAAAATTTAATTGCAGAAGTGGATGCAGCTGTCGCGGGTATGCCCGGGGCATCTGTCATCTCATATCCTCCACATTGCGGCCATGTCAGGTCAGTATGGGATACTGTAAGCAGCTATTATGAAGAGGCGGCTTTGGGTGGAAGTACTGTATTTTTCTGCGGCTGTGGGTGCCAGAATACTTTTGACATCCCTGCTGGTGTGATGGAGAGTCCGGATTTCATATTCGGCGGGAGCGGTGCATCGCTTTTCCTCCCGGAATTTCTTGTAAGGAGTTATGAGAAGGAAGGATGTATGCTCATTCTGCCCGGATTTCTGCTCAAGTGGCGGGAGAATGCTGCCTGTAATGGTCTTGATGAAGCGACTGCCGGAGAGATTTACGGGGAGGCTTTGTCTGAGGTTCTGCTCATTGACACCGCAGTTCGTCCGGGAATTTCAGATGAGCTTGCGGAGTTTTCAAAGTTTACCGGGCTTTCATCACGGATTATTCCGGCGGGAACTGAGAATCTCCGGCTTAAGCTTGAGTCGGCATATCTGAAGTGGAGTTTTGAGGCTGAGAAGGCCGGATTTAAGCAGAGAGTTTTGGAGTGTGAGAAGAAGGCTGCCGATTATTCTATGATTGCTGAGCTTACAGACCGTATAATTGGCATCTATGATGAGGAGACGATTATTCATGAGGTTTTAGATCTCTTTGTCCTGCTCTTTTCGCCAAAGAAGATCAGTTATATCAAATCTGCGGACGGTAAGCCCGGTAAAGCCATAAGCGTCACTACCGGAGAGGTTTTTCCGGATGAATCCGGGAGGGAGTTTTTCAGTTCGGGGGATGAGACGGGGGTCAGTTCTTCCGGTGACGGTTTCTTTGTCAGGGTCACTTATGGCGGTGTTTTAAAGGGTATTATCTCTGTAAAAAACGTTTTATTTCCTGAACATCTGGATAAATATCTTAATCCTGCACAATTTATATGCAGGATTGCCGGGCTTTCGATTGCGATTGCTGAAACTTACCGGGAACTTGTGCAGACTGTATCAGACAGAAATTATGAGATTACTGAGAGGAGAAAGGCGGAGAGGGCACTTAAGCAGGCTAATAAGAAGTTAAGTATTCTGTCGGGGATAACAAGGCATGACATCCTGAATAATCTGATGGTGATTCAGGGCTATCTGGACCTTACTGATTCCCTAAAAAAGGATTCAGTGCTTGACGGGTATTTATTAAATATCAGTTCTGCTGCTTCCGGAATTCAGCGCCAGATTGAGTTTACCCGCGAGTATGAAGAACTTGGAGCTGAAGATCCGGTCTGGATTGATCCTGGAACTGTTATCAGAAAGGTCGGGCAGGCCCGGATTCCTGTTATCAGTGACTGCAAAGGGTTTGAGATCTTTGCAGATCCGATGATTGAGAAGGTATTTTACAATCTCTATGACAATACACTCCGGCACGGTGAAGGTGCGACTGAGGTGCGGGTTTCCTGCGGCCCGGAGAAACGTACAGGGGACGATATGCCTGCTGAGGGTAAAGAATCTTTAGGATATGTGATAGTTTTTGAGGATGACGGATGCGGTGTGCCGGACTGTATGAAGAAGAGTATCTTTGATAGGGGTGTTGGCTCGAATACGGGCCTTGGGCTCTATTTAATCCGTGAGATTCTTGCCATTACCGGAATTACTATTGCTGAAACCGGGGTTTATGGTGAGGGCGTCAGGTTTGAGATGACGGTTCCGGAAGGCGGATGGCGGATTGTGGCATAGATGCCAAAAAAACCCACCGGAAATTTACTTTAGACTTCCTTTAATTCAATACTGAAATATCCCCTTGCAAAGAGATCAATATCAGTCTCAGATTCATCATGAACAAACGCCGGACTCTGAAGAACCGGCCTGAATACAGGAAGGTTATCAGGAGATACTGTCTTCTCCTCAAATAACGGAATCATCACTGCATCAGTCTCTTTTTGTATGACAAACCTTCTGGCATCGAGGCTGTCTGAGTAAAACTCCTTAAATTTCTCTCTCTTTTCATCCGGAATTTCAACCCAGTCGGCTGTCTCTGCAACGGTTGGATCACACGGCACCCAGCCGTAACCTTCGATATAATATTCCGCCCAGAAATGTTCACCCGGTGAATCTGACATAACCATCTGATAACCACCTAAGGCCCGTGCCGGAATACCGAGTGCACGGCAGAGTGCTGAGAAGTACATGCTCTGTGTGCCACAGTCCCCGTTTCCGGTTTCATACATATATGCAGTTTCAGCGATTTTCGGCTCAACTGTATCGAGGGATAAATGAGGCACCTGGCTGTACGGATAAGTTGTGATAATATAATTATAGATCAGTTTTGCCTGAAGGTATGGATTCTTCTCACCCCCTGCAATCTCCTCTGCCTTATTTTTAATATCCTCAGAAATTTCAGTATTTCCCACAGAGGCCGTATAGTGTAGATATTCAGGACTGCTTCTGTTATATTCCATAACAGGTGAGGGGTCAGTATCAGAGATATGTTCGTAATATGTAAAACCAATATCAGCCGAAATTATGAGGTCGCCTGCAATTTTTCCGCCCGGAATTTCATAGTACACATACCCGATACTGCCGTCTGTGACCGGGCCTTTAACGATATACTCTTCGTATGAGAGATTGTTCACAGTAACATTACTCTGTGCTTCGGTATTTAACGGGAGTGGAAACCAGATTTTAATTATTCCATCAGCTGTAAATTTATCCTTTGGAATGTTTAAGCTTTCAATCCCCTTATAATGCCTGGGGTTTGTGTAAAAAGGGCCTGACAGTTCTTTACTGCGTGAGAGGGCTTCTTCTGATACATAACCAAAATTAAGATAGTTAAAATTCTGCAAAACTTCAGAATTGGCGTATAAATAATTAATTACAGTATTTTCATAATAGAGTGTTTCATTATCAGTTGTTATCTTCTGTGCATCTCCGCTGAGCCAGAGATTCATCTCTTCCTCTGTTATGCCCGGAATTTTAGCGGCCATCTCCTCTTTTGCCACTGTCTGGTTGTATGGATATTCAATATATGCCCTGAGAGATTTATACTTCATATACCGGGCATTAAGGGTTTTATCTTTATTATTTAAATTCTGGTAAAAATTCTCTGCATCCGCAAAATATCCTTCAGCAGTCCTGTAATTTCCGGATTTAAACTCAGAGAGACCTTTGGAATACAGGTTATCGGCTGCCGGTGATTTGTCTATAATCTGCCGGTCATCTCCGGTTTCAGAGGCTATATCAGTATCTTCTCCGGAAGTTCCTGTGCATCCCGCAGAGAGTATAAAAATGATAATCATTGCAGCCAGAACTTTTGCACCTGCAACCTTCATGAACTACTATTGATCTGTCAATAAAATATTATTTCCGGATTTTTAGTATTCCGGGGTTTTTTTGTGATGCAGATATCGGGGGTTTTTGGCTGCTGTCAGAAAAATGAGAAGATCATGTCTGTCACTTCTTCTTTGCTGTTATCCTGTCGATCTCTGATTTTATATCTGCCACTGACTGCCAGGATGCTATATCCGGCTCCATTTCAAGGGCGTGGCTTTTGGCATCTTCAGCTTCTGCTTCGTTTTTGAATGCTGCCTGTATCAGGTATATTGTGTAATAGTCTTCCGGGCCGGGATCTTTTTTTAATAGTCTTTTTATCAGTTTTTCGGCTTCATCTTTTAAATTCAGCCCCAGGTATGCGAGAAGCATATAGTAATAGGAGCACTGCTTTGAGGTATCTGCCAGGACTGCCTCTTCAAATGATTCGAGTGCTCTTTCATATCTTTTGGACCTAAGATATGCTATGCCTTTACAGAACCACCCTCTCTGTGAGTCTTCTTCAGCAGCTATGCCTTTCTCAATTGATCTTATTGCCTCTTTGTACTTTTCAAGTTCGTTGAGGCACATGCCCCTGGCAATCCATACTGTTGCTGAATGTTTGTTCTTTTTTATTGAGGCATCATAGATCTTCATTGCTGAGAGGAAATCTTTCTCTGCAATGCAGCAGGATGCCCGGATTGCCGCAATTTCTGATTCTATTGCTTTTACTGCACCGAGCATATTAAATCCGAGAGCTCTGCCAATCTTATTAATTCTCTGTAAATTTCCGGTGAATTCATCGCAGAGTGCTGTTACTTCTCCGTACACTTTCAGCTGTATCAGATCAGTGTAGAGATCCTGAAATGAGATGAAGGCTTCATTGAAACAGTCAGAACCCTGGCTGAAGGTGTACTGAGCTTTATCTGTATCTCTCCCCGATATGCAGCCTTCGGTTGTATTCAGATATTCTGCACATTTAGTAAGGGCATCCCTTACCTCTTCTGCCGGTGAGTCATCTTTTATTATGTTTGATTCCATTGAATTTTCCCAGATAATATTGTAGTTTATATGCCGGGAAATGATAAAATCATTGTGAGAGTGAGGGATTTTTCCGGATAAAATATCAGTCACGGCATAACGAAGAACATTTCATTTCAGAGAGTAGCTCTGCTACGATAATTTAATCTCAAAATTCTGAGATTTACTCTTAATTACACCAGATCATTTATATCAAAGTTTATGCTTTTTTCAATAGTTTTTGTTCCATATCTCCACTTGTCGATGACAAATTTAATTTTCAGTTCGTGAGAGCCTGAGGGGATTTTTTCAATGCTGACTTCTGTCATTCCAAGATCGGTGATTATCTCTGTTAATTTTTCATCAAGATACACGGAGCATACAAATCCTCTGTAATAATTATCAGAGGTGAGGTTTACAACCGCAATTATGCCTTCTTCATTCAGAGATTTTATCTCTGAAATCTCAGCGTCAGCATTTAAGCTGCATCTTCTGTAATCTATGTAAATTATCAGGATGATTATCAGGAATAGTATAAGCGGAATTAAGTATATGTACGGGTTCCGGATTTTTGGCTGGATGTCAATTGTATTGGGCAGGCCGTCTCCGTCAACGTCTTTTGCATAACTTATTGCTGTTTTTGCTGACTTTTCTGAGGAGATGTAATCTTTACCTTCAAGTTCCTTTCTGCTCTGATTCAGGTAATTTATGGCTGTATCCGGCTCATACTTCAGATTTTTTTCAATCTCTTCTTCAGCAGAGATTATCAGTTTTTCTGCTGAGGGGGTAAGAACGGCAAGGAGGGATTCACCGTCATTTCCAAGTTCAATCTCTTCGGAATAGTCCTCAAATGCTTCGGATTTTATGATGATTTCATAACTGCCCTGTTCAAAGTAGTCTGAAAACGGGGTTTTCCCAAGATATTTCTCATTTATGTAAACCTGACCTTTGGCAGGGACTGAATCCACGCTTATTATGCCGGCCTGTGGGTGCATAATGAACTCAGCAATGTTATCCTCATATTCTGATATGACAACTGTCTCTTCCAGACTGTCAAATCCGGATTTTTCAAGCCGGATTGTATGTTCCCCTGGTTCAATTTCGTTCAGTCTGAAGCTGGTTGTGCCGGCACGTTTTCCGTCCAGATATATCAGGGCATTGTCAGGGATGGATGTTACAATAAGGCTGCCTTTATCCGGGACCGGTTCAAGTTCAAAGTAGGTGTCGCCGGATATGGAGTATGGATCGGCATTGTATTCTGATTCAGAGGTTAAGTAGCCGTCAAGTTCTATTCTGAAATTATATGTGCCGGGGTCAAGGGAAACTCCGGCGGGTGTTATGCCATAATAGATGCTGTCAATATATACTTCTGCACCTTTTGGACTGGATGAGATAATTATGTTATCCTGTGGTTTTTCAAATGTGTGCTTTACATAGGTTTTGGTGTTGGTCAGCACTTCAAGGTTACTGATATAATACGGATCATAGCCTGTGAGTTCCAGTCCCAGGGAGTGAAGGCCCACATCAACGCCGTTTATCAGAATATCAGTTTTGTAATCCAGTTTTATCTGGTCTAAATAGATGTCAGCTCCGGGAGGATCGGTGGTTATATCAACAGATCCAACAGGGTTTGCTGCTGCGGCCTGTATGCTGATGATGGCCATTATAAAGATGATCAGAAGAATATTTTTCTGATTTTTTATTGCCGGAATCTGCTTCAGGTTTATTACTGAGAGTATGCTGTTCATTGCCGGGAGAATGCGGATTAGTGAATGAATAATGTTTTGTACAGATTGTGCAGATGATCACCGGATGTGTCAATGACAAAATTATAGTGAAGTTCTGTTTTCAGATTATGGATATGATGCAGCCGGCATTGGCAAGGGCAGCATTACATGGCAAATCATAAAAACATTTATAATTTTAAAACCATTAAAAACTATGATGGGTGGATTGAAAACATTTGCGGTAGTTATAACTCTGCTTTTTATTTCGTTTACATTGGGTTGTGTATCAGGTATCTCTGAAAAATTAATTACAGATTCTGATCAGGTTACAGGTTCAGATTATCAGGTTTCTGATTCTGTCAAAAAAAACACTGACGGGATACAGAAAAGTTCAGCTGGTTCAGTTCCGGAAGCAACATCGGCAGCCGGGGATGAATCTGTATCTGCCGGATCTTCTGAGAAGACGGTGGTTGATCTAAGGACTGCTTCATCATCGTCATCAGCTTCGTCATCGAAAGAGCCGAAGTTCACTGCCGGAACAATAATCTCAAATGATGATGGTGATAAACTGCTTATCACTGTGTATAAAGAGATATCAAATAAATACTGCACAAGAGCCATTCACTACTCCGGCTCTCATTACTATTTATATAAAGACGGGAGTTTTAAGGAGCTTGGCTCAAACTATGACTATGTGCAGAACATTGAAAAGATGTACCCGAATGAAGTGAGTAAAAATCAGTATGTAGATATCTACGTTAAAGATACTGATAAAAAAATAGGCTGTTTATTTCCGGGCAATGATGAAACAATGAATTTCAATGGTTACTGAATAAATAAGGCATTTCAGAGAATATTAAGAGACAACTGATCTTTACAGGCATTGAACAAATAATGTTTTGGCCGGATTGCGCAGATAAATTCCGGGTCCTGTTGGTTATTCTGCCTGACAGATGCCTCTTACTTCGGACAGTGAGTCTCCCAAAATACCCGGAGGTAACAGGGCGATGATTGCCTTTTCAGGATGATAACATCTCTTTTTATTATTTCAGCCGCTGCCAGAACGGGTTTTTTAGGAGTTGTTCCGGGCATAGATGAGCACAGAGAGATGGGCAACTTTTCTGTCCGGATAGTTTTCATGCAATTCCTTTTTAACTTATGATGATATATTGTTATATCTGAGATAATAACCAGAGGCAGTGTCTGGTTTTCTGATTAAAAGGTTATTTCCGGCATGCTAAGACAGTAAAAAATATTCAGTAGTGAACCAGAATGGATATTGATCTTCGTACTCTCTCTTTAGTGGTTGTGGTTGCATATATTTTTGAGGCATTTGCAATCGCTTATCTCTACAGGAGCAATAAAAATTATCCGGGCGTTGGATGGTGGGTACTTGGGACCACGCTGTCGGCAGCGGGAATCGCCTTTCTGCTCCTGCGGGATATTATCCCGTTTATATTTATTACAGTAATCCTTTCAAATGCCTTTATTATACTTGGTTCTGTCTTTTTCTACACCGGGTTCATGCGTTTTCTCGGAAAGAGAGAGGACCTCAGGCTTGTTATTCCGCCGTATCTGATATTTACTGCACTGTACTGTTATTTCACCTGTATCAGTGATGACATTACTGTACGGACGGCAGTTATGTCTGTATTTCTGGCATATTTCCTCTTTTTAGAGGCTTTTGCGCTGCTTGGGACAAAGCCGCGGGGCATAGCCGGTTCGGCCCGTTTTATCGTTGCGGCAGAGTCTTTTATCGCATTTTTCCTCCTTTTCCGTGCTGGATATGTCCTTACAGCAATGTCTGTTGAGAGTCTCTTCACCTCAACAGCAGTCCAGAATGTAACATTTATGCTCTTCTTTGTAAAGGGCTTTCTTCTGACTTTAGGTCTGATAATTATGGTAAACCAGCGGCTGAATGCGGATGTTACTGAAGCAAAGGAGCACTTTGAACTCTTCTTTAATACAAGTCCGGACGGGGTTATGATCTCGCAGATGGACAATGGGGTTATTATTGATGCCAATGAAGGGTTTTTGCACCTTACCGGATTTTTACGTGAGGAGGCAGTCGGGCATTCCTCCCCGGATTTAAATTTCTGGAAAAATCCGGACGACCGGAAGGCGGTCTTTGATGAAATTAATAAGGGCGGAATTTGTGAGAATTTTGAGACTTTATTCCGGAGAAAGGACGGCAGTGAGATAACTGTAATTATCTCTGCAAGGATCATCAGTGTTCAGGACATTCCCTGTATTATCAGTGTGACAAGGAATATAAGTGAGAGAAAGCTGGTGGAGGATGCACTTAAGCAGGCGAACCGGAAATTAAATCTGCTCTCAGGCATCACCCGCCATGACATCCTGAATGCAACTATGGTCCTTGGCGGATATATTGAACTTGCCCTTGATGAACCGGCGGGACCGAAGATTAAGGGTTATCTTCAGCATATGGACGTGAGTGCAAAAAATATAGAGCACCAGATCGAATTTACCAGGGAATACCAGGAGATTGGTGTGAATGCAGCAACCTGGCAGAATGTCGGTGATATTGTTAAAATGACCGGGCCGGCGTTCAGGACGGAGGGGGTTACTGTGAATGTTGAATGCCGGAATGTTGAGATTTTTGCAGACCCGCTCCTCCGGAAGGTATTTTATAATCTCTTTGACAACGCTTTCCGGTATGCTCCGCCTTTTAAGACAATTTCCGTATCCTGCACGGAGATTAAAGAGGGGGAGGACGGAGAGGATGCACAGGTTCCATCGGGCGGAAAGGCCGGACAGGCAGGGCTTTCTGTTGTATTTGCTGACGATGGTGCCGGGATTGCGGAGGAGGACAAAAAGCTTCTATTTGAACGCGGTTTTGGTAAGCATACGGGCCTTGGGCTGTTTCTTTCACGTGAGATCCTTGCAATTACGGGCATTACCATAACTGAGAACGGTGAAGAGGGAAAGGGTGCCCGCTTTGAGATGACTGTGCCAAAGGGGGCTTACCGGTTTACCGGGGACGGGGAGTGAAGTAAGTGTCACTGCCGTGTTAAAAATGCTCAATGTGTGCCGGTTTTATCTGGTAAAACGCAGGTAACAGGGGTAGTTCATCCATACATTAAGTAATGTGGCTTAAAACTTAAGGTATAGATTAATAAATTTTATCAAAAACTTACACCAGACCATAAATTTATAATATTACCACACAATATTCTAATCATGCAGGAACTCTCAAAGCTGGACATTCCAAAGATCCTGAATCTTGGTAAGCAGAGCCATTACAATCTAATATGATTCAATCCTTAAAAACTCATAGTGCAATAGAAGTTATTTTAGAAATAAATTCTGCCCTTTCGCCCATTTCAAAAGTTAAATAATCAAATTGCAAACAGAAATCGAACATGGAGAGTTATTTTTGCCATTAGAGCAATATATAGTATACAATGGCTAAGTTAGTGACTAATGAGATGGTAGACGACATTCCTATTTTGCTCAACACATTGCAAATTATGAATCTCCCAGCAATCATAAATGAAATTTGTCCAACTCATGGAAACTGGAGCGGGCTTCCAATTGGTGAGATGTGTGCCATTTGGATTACTCATATAATTAGTCAGGCCGATCACAGATTAAGCCATGTTCAAAAGTGGGCACGTTGTCATATCCATACATTAAGTCTATTTCTTGGAATGGAAGTGCGAGAGCTTGATTTTACGGACGATAGATTAGCAATCATACTCGAAAAATTATCCGATGATGAAGTATGGGAACAGATTGAATCACGACTAAATCAGGAAAGTTTGCGTATTTATGACATTGATAACCCTACAGTACGAATTGACTGTACAACTGTCAACTCAAATTGTTTAGTGACGGAGGATGGTCTGGTCCAATTTGGAAGATCAAAAGATAGACAGGATCTGCCTCAGATAAAAATTGCTCTTGCAGCAATTGATCCTATTGGTCTGCCCTTAACCATTTCAACTTTACCTGGGAATCGTGCTGATGATCCCACATATACTCCAATAATTCAAAAAGTTCGTAAATCTCTTAATAAATCCGGACTCCTGTACGTTGGGGATTCTAAAATGAGTGCAATGTCAATACGGACAGAAATTGTCCGGAACGGTGATTTTTATCTCACACCACTCCCTAAAAAAATAATGCCAAATACGCTTCTAATAGAAAAAATAAAGCAGTTTGAAGAATCTGACAATCAACTTATTGAAGTTAGCAGAGAATATTCTGATGGTGAAATACGCCAAATTGCTGAGGGATTTGAAGAATGGACTTCCCAAAGTTCAGTTGAAGATGATGTTGGATTTCAATGGGAGGAGAGAAGAATTTATGCCCGATCTTTTAACTATGCTGAAACTCAAAAAAAGGCACTGGACAAGCGCATTAAAAAAGCAACCGAAGAAACAGAACAAATGAATCTGAGAGGAAGGGGCAGAAAACCACCAAAAACAATAGAAGAAGCCATAGAAAAAGGAAAAAATATTCTTAACAATTATTCCCTTACTGGCATCCTGGAAATTGATTTTAAGGAGAATGAGGAAAGGATTACCAAGAGAAAATACAAAAATAATCCTGAACATGAAATTATAAAAAAAACAATAAACTGCCAGGTAAATCTAAATAAACAGGCATACAATGACGCACGCAAGACTATGGGGTGGCGTGTTTATGCAACAAATAAACCCGATAGCAGTTTTTCTCTTGAAAAAGTGATACTGGCATACAGAAATCAGTATATTATTGAGGATAAATTCCACCGGCTAAAAAATCACCCAACATCATTAGATCCAATGTTTCTAACACGAGATGATCATATTGATGGTCTGATCAAACTTGCGTCACTTGGTTTAAGAGTACTGGTGTCAATTGAGATGAAAGTTCATGAGTCTCTTGATAAAAATGGGGAAAGTCTTGCAGGAGTATATGAATACAATCCCAAGAAAATTACAAAAAAGCCACGTGCTGAAAGGATGTTAAAAATTTTTGAATCTGTAACTTTGACAATAATGAATATAGAGGGAGTAAATATGGTTTTTATGAGTGAATTGACCGATTTGCAAAAGAGAATATTGAGTCTTCTGGGGACGGATGAAAGAATATTCAAGAAAATTTGTGGCAATCTATGATTTGCTATTCAGGATCAGCGAAACGGGAGTAAATTATATTGAAACATAACATTATTGCCAATTTACCTATACTAAAACGGAGGTTTTCAGACCCAATCTTACTTTCCGACCTTTTTTAACTTCCTGTCTTTATTAAATTCCGGTCTTTATTAACTTCATAATAACAGATTTTACAGACTTAAAATTCTCAGGAATACCGGCAGACCTGGTGACTTTTAACACGGCAGTGACAAAACCTGAACAGAATTGAGATTGCAATGTTAAAATACACTGCCTATTGAGAGCATAAATTCAAAAGCTCGAACCCCACATGTATTTTTTTAAATAATACTGCTCTTGAATTTTTGCTTCCTTTTTTTCTTGCCATAATTTTTCCCTTTTACCTGCTAATACAGGGTCGTGATGAATATTTCTTTTTTCTCTTTCGATTTCCCTCTTTTGTTTTTTTCTTTCAGCCTTTCTTAATCTGGCCTGTAACTTTTTTTCTTCAGCTGCTCCCTTTTTAAGCAGGAATTTTTTAATTAATACCGTTTTTTCAGAAGCAATACTATCAATATCAATCATTTTAATAATTTCATCTCGATACAATACTACCTGATTCCGCTGATTTATGGAGAAACAATTCTTTTCCTTCTGTCCTGTGCCGTATATTTTAAAAAATGCTCTGTCAATTTCCTGGTTACTTATTTCCTTTGCAGACCCCTTATCATAAGTTCCACAATATTTCCTCTTCCCTCCAAAATCCAGATCATTCTTGATTCCTTCTCTCCCCAATTTTTTACCTATAATATTTTGTTCAGGTTCACGATGGCATTTCCGTACGACTTTTTCCTTTTTCCCTTTATTATTGGATGTATTCTTTTTTTCAAGGTCAAATAATTCTCTTAATGTACGGTATTTACCATATCTTTTCCTCAGTGATTCTACCCTCTGACATAAAATAGAAATATCCTTTTCATTAATGCTAAAAGGAGTATCGGGTTTTATTTCTGCAATTATTGTATCACAATCTTTAAGAGTCAATTCAAATCCAAGTTTGGGATCAAACCGTAATTTCACCTGTTTTTGAATATTTAATCTTTCAGATTTCCCTTTTTCCTTATTTTCTTCATTTCGTTTTTTTTCCAACTCCAGCTCCTTCTGTTTCTTTGATTTAATTTTTTGAGTAACCTTCTGATATACAAATCCATCCTTTACTCTATATTGAGATGTATCTCTTTTCTTTTTCAGGAATTCTTTTATTTCGGAAGTATTATATTGAGGATCACCATCAGGATTGACAATTTCTTTTATTTCTCCATAATAGCTGACTATCTGGTTAAGTTCCAATTTTGAGAACCTGTTCCTATATGAATTATTACCATAAATATGATTAAAAATAGAGCTAATTTCCTTATCAAGAGTACCCCTTTCATCTTTCCTTTTCGCTTTAGACGATATTAACACATCATCCTCCGCTTTCTGCGAAATCCCCATAATATTAAATTATGTTCAGAAAATATAAATAAATTTCCTCAAATTAGGGCTTCAATATGCCAAAGAAAGCGTAAATCAAGATAAAACAGAAAATAAAAAAGAATACTCAGAGAGTTTATTTCACTCCCCCAACACCTTAAACAGAGCATCCCTTGGATCTTTATAATAAATCACCATAAGCCGGGAAGCAAGCTCATCTGACATATCAATCAACTGCTTCCTGCTGGCAACCGGAAGAAGTATTGCAACAGCACCATTCTCAGCAGCAAGTTCTGCCATATCAAGTGCATTATAAACCGGCTCAATGGTTCCTCCGACACTCATCCCACCGACAACAACAATTCCTCCCTTAAGACTCTTTCCAAGTGATGCAGAGCATAAAGCCAGAAGAATCGGCATACTTATCGAGCTTCCACCCTTTGCTGATGTCAGAGATCTGACCTGAATAGAAAATTCAGCCTCCTTTGGATTGTGATCTCCAATCAGAATTCTGTTCTGCGTATATAAGACCTGTTCAGCAGTCTTTACACTCTCTCTTAACCCTGATGGAGCCTTAACATTTATCAGCCGGATTGTTGAACCGGGAGTTGTGGTAACTTCAATCTTATAAAGTCCGCTTCCTTCATTCTGATCTCCCGGCCCGATTCCCCACACCTGTCCCGGAGGAAGAGGATCTGAACTGATCTCATTCTCGCTGTGTAATTCCGGGGTGGAAACATACTGCTCAATGCCATCAGCACCAAGCCGGTAGCTAAACATAGTATTTCTGAATTCAGCAGAACCAATTCTCTTCTGCTGTTCCTTAACCCTCCTCCTGCATTCAAGTGCAGTTCTTACAGCCCACTCTAGATCTTCTTCTGCAATTTCCATCTCATATGACGGATAGAGCAGTTTTAACAGCCCATCAATGGTTTTGTTGACCGCACGCCTGTCCCTGCCGCTTAGTGCATCTCCAAAAAAGACCTTATCACTGATTTTATGGAGTCTGCTCTCATTTCTAAGCCGGTTCCATGATTCCGCAAGGAAATCACTGACAAAACCGTAATGCTCAGTCAGCAGGTCAGGGTGGACTTTTGGATAGTCCCATCCGGGGATGTAACTGTGAATTCTGTCCATGAATGCAGTATCATCCCTGATCTCTTTTGGAAGCGGACCAAATAAATGCCCGATTCTCTGCTGATGCTCAACATCAACGTCAAAGTTACCAAGCATTGAAATGCCGCCTTCTGCCCTGATATTCTCTTTGCCTCTGGAAAACTCTCCGCTCTCCATATAGCCTTTCATGATGTTAACGCCGTCTTTCTGATCGAAGCTGATTCCGGAGACTTCATCAAAACAGACTATATCATACTGACAGACAAGCCCTCTCTGTCCGGATGAATTATTAACAAACATCTTTGCAACGGTTGCTTTTCCGCCGGAAACCAGATGGGAATAAGGACTTATCTGTTGGAACAGGTAACTTTTACCTGTTCCTCTCGGACCAAGTTCAATAAAATTGTAATTCTTTTCAACAAAGGGTATCATCCGGAGAAAGAGAACTGCTTTTGCACGCTCAGATAATGAAGAGGGTTCAAGCCCGACACTCCGGCAGAGAAAATCCTTCCACTCTTCTGTTGTCATCTTTTCCCTGCCGGCTGCAAGGTCATCGAGAACATTTCTTTTTGAAAGCTGAATCGGACGGAGATTTTTCACAGTAAATGGGTATGATCTCTGTCCCTCTGCCTGTGTAGCCCCGTACTCAACCTCAATTTCCGCATAAAAACCTCCGGTGAGCATCCTTTCATGCTCATAGACGAATTCAGACGGAATAAAGGCATCATTGATTAAAAGAGATGGAATTGCGGCAAAGAAATTGTCTGATCTCGCATCCAGCCTTGCGGTGATCAAGTCAATTACCTTTACAGTCCCTTTGTCTTTGGCCCTTGCCTTAAATAGTTCCTGTTCTCCGGCTTTTACAACCTTATCCCTTAGCTGTTTATGAACTATCTCCAGACCTTCAGCAATCTCATCTTCATCTGTTGTTGCACAGAATTTTCCGATTAAGAACTCTGCTACGTAATTTGGAACCGGATATTTTTCTGCAAACTCTCTTGCAAGGTCTTTTCTGACTACATAGCCCTCAAAAAGATCTGCGGTCTTCTCATCAAGGGAGTCAAGTTCAAAAGACATATTATTCTTCTCCTATTGTTATTTTTTTCTGGTAGCATACAGTATTATCTGAGTCCATGAGAACCAGAAATGCCTCAGAACCTTCAAGGCTGTCATCTAAAACCAAAAGGGAGATCTTTTCATCAGATATTTCCCTGACGGAATCAATAAGAGAAGAGTTCTCATCTCCCGGCTGAGTCCTTATATCAGCAGAAAGACCTTCACAGCCCTCAGTCTTTCCTTTCAGTCTCAGTCCTCTCCATGTCAGTTCTGTTATTTTTACTAATCCGGTTTTGGCTTTTTCCCTGCCCTTTACTGTAATTTCAGGGATTATTACTTCCTGAGGGCTTAGTCCGCCGTGTTCATATACCTTTCCGGAGTCAAAACAGGTAATTCCGGGTGCGAAAACCACGGTTGCATTTCTGTCCCAGTGCCACTTTGCTGTAGGGAGGTTGGTTTTCGCATCCGGACGAAGTCTGGCACATCTGCTCTTTTTTACTTCTGTTAGTGCAGGGAGGAGTTCTGTCTTATCCATTTCTCCGGGCATGAAAACCCATCCGTGATCTGTTACAATTTTTATCTCGCTCCAGCCTGCATTTATCAGTTCCTTTACTCTTTTGCTGATCCTTTCAAGTTCTGCCGGGATTATCTGCGGGAGTTCGATCTGTTTGTCATGCCCTTCATGGTCAATATTTCCACAGTCTGTCCATGCAGAGCCTTCCGTGTCTCCTGTCTGGCTGTCACTGAGTACCTGAATCCCGTTCTCTTCCATTATTCTTCTAAGGGCTGTGATGTTTGCTTCTGCCTCTGTTTTTGTTAACGGAGTGAATTCTCTGCCTGCAACCAGTTCTCCGGCTATTGGCATGACTGCCGGTTTTGCAGTTGAGGTTAATGTGGGAAGGGCTGCATAGCTGAAATCAAGGTCCGTTTCAGGATGGTCTTTGCTGATTATCTCTTTGAGTTCATTTGCCAGGTCAAATCTGAGACCATCAACGAAGAGATAAACCGTTCCTTTTTCCGGTTTATAACCGGATTTGGAAATTTCCGGCGGGTTAGTGATCCATTCATTCTGAAAACTTTCTGCAAGTGAGTTAAACCATGATTTTGATATTGCTGCAATTGCTGCTGATGTTATCCGGAGGCATTCTTTGTCCTTTCCTGCTTCCCTTATTGCCTTTAATATCGCATCATCGGCTGTGAAGTATTCATTTGTGTATCTCTCTGCCTGTTCCCGGATTGTTCCGGAAAATCTGTTATCACTGACTGTTTCTGCAAGTTTTGCAAGGTATTTTAAAGTGCATGCATAAGGACTGTCTCCGGTTTTTGTCCATATCCATTCTCTTCTGATTTTATGGTTATGTTCAAGAGTTCTGATTAACTTTATTCCTTCAATGCGGTTTAATTCAGGAAGCCGGAGAAGTTCAGTTTTAACTTTCTTTTCATGATTATCATTGATCTGCGGCCAGGTATCATCATAAAAACATAATTGTGGTCTCTGAGCGTTTCTTAAAAGATTAGGTATGGCAGGGTAAGCATCCGGATTTTCAGAAAATCTTGACCAGACATTATGCCAGTTGTTCTTAAGTGAGCCAAGTTTTTCTGCGGCTGTTACAGGAGTATCTTTTTCCGGGTCAAATTCATATTCGGATTTACAGATTGAGCAGAATGGCCGCCACTGTTCCGGCCCCATTCTCTCTTTTTCTTCTTTTGGAGAGTTCATCCAGAGGAGGAGCTGTTTTATCGTGTCGGGGTGAATGAGGGAGTTAAAGTATGAGGCGTTTAAGGGTGCTTTGTTTTTGATTAATGTTACATCTTCGTCACAGAGAGCACCGACTGCATTTATGGCAGCCTGTCTTGTCTCCTTATCCATTATAATTTCAATATCAAGGATATTTTTGATGAAGGCGGGTATTGTCCAGTCCCTGTTGTTCTTCTGTGACCATACTATCCCTCTGTACTGAAGTTCAAAGAGCTGCATCAGTTCTTCCGGGCAGTTCTCAGGGTTTCTTAGGACATCCTTTGAATATCCGGGAAGGTATATCACCGGAGTTCCTTCTTTTGGAAATCCCGGTATGCCTGATTCATCAGACACTCCGGAATCCGGGGAAACATCAGCAGCCCCAAAACTGCCACCGTTCAGATTATGTGATATTAAGCACCGGATATAAATTGCAGGGCCTTTAAATTCCTCAGGATCATAACTGCCAAATGTTGCAATCGGCATCCCGTGATCTTTTACAAGTTTTTCAACAACCGGCTCCCATTCCCGGTTATGATCTGTCCATATCAGTGCAACCGGAGCGGATAACCTCTCCCTGTCATAGTCAGACGCTGCACTCAAAATAGCCTTCTTCACTTCCTCAATAAATTTCCCCGGCATGATTTTTACTCCCTGTTAACTCCTAAATTCATTTATTCAATGTAAATCCTTTTTTTTATATATTCAGCCTCTTCATCACTGCACGAATATGGTCTCTCCAAAGTGTTTATTATATCAGTATATATTGATCCCCTACGGTATTCAAGTTCTTTTTCACCAACATAAACCCCGGAACTATAGGCAAATCTGTTTTTTGAATCATTTTCAATTTCTTCAAGCCCGTCACATAAGTAGTGTAATTCAGCAAGATAGTTCACAACAATATCATTTAATTCAGAATTGTCTTCATCCATAAAATGCAGACCTAAATCAAATAATTCCCTTTTTATCAGAATAGTTATTTCAGGCAGGTTATATTTCCGATAAGCATCTCTTCCTATATCTTTCAATATCTCCAAAATATTCTCTATCTCTTCTTTATTTAAATGACTAATTTTGGAATAAGATACTAATTCCCATATTGGCTCTAAGTAGTATTGTCCTTTTTGGCACTCAGGTGATTTCATATACCTGTAAACAAGATCATTCCACTTATCAACCAGTAAATTTATAATTTCATTTGGAACTTCTTTACTATTGTCAATAAAACTTTGGTTAATATTTTTAATTTCAGAAACTATTTCATCATAACTTTGACTGTTTCCAGATTTCATAAATTTGTAAGCCATTTTGTTAAGAGACAATAGTTTACTCTTCATAATAAAAATATAATCATCATCATGTTTGTAGTAATATAAACCCAAACAGTGAGCAATTCTTCCTGAGATCAAATTAATACTATAGGAATAAATTGATTCAAATTCATGATCAATTGCATTATTTCCTAAAAATGCTATAATATTATGAATATTAATCTCAATACTTTCATCCAGATTTAACGTATCCTCTTTAAATTTTAATATATTATTACAATCAATTCTCCTTACAATATTATTCATATTGATAATGATCTCAAAAAGAAACTTTTCTTCCCGCTTTTCAAAGAGAATTAATGATGTTCTTTTGACATTATCATAAAATCCAGAGCAGATAGAATTTGAGTTTAATTCCTGCTCTGAAGAATTAACTATCTCAATAAATTTCTCTCTGATTCTTTTAAGCCCATAACTAAAGGTTACCATATCACCTTTAATTGCAGAACTGTTAATTATCACAAAAAGATCATGGAATGGATCATCTTTAGGCTGCAAACTGATAAGTTTCTCAGAAGTCAGATCATCAAATAAATTATCAATTACCTTCTCCGCATTCATACTATTAAGAGTAATTCTGATATGTGGAATTAATGTAACGAGGAGAGCAATAAACAGGAAAAACGAATAAAAAACAGCATATGATTTAATTCCGTAAACTACCTCTGAATCTGAAATACTCATCAGAATAAATGCAAATAGAGATATCCCGGAGATATATCCGGCAATTATCGCCCACATTGCATGGTTTTTCTTAAAAACCTCAATGACCCTTGAAGAATATTCCGAGGCAGTAAACTGAATTGCAACCAGTGTTAAGGATACAACAATAGCAATTACAGCAGCAAGACTCTGGATAAACGCACTTAAGAGGTACCTTGTTGTATCATCATCCAGAGTTGTTGGAAATTTGAAAATTTTTAGCAGAAGATATAATCCGGCCGCTAAAACTAAAGGAACAAAAAAAACCAAAAAGTAAACATTTGTCCAGAACTCACCCGGATTTTCCGCCTCTTTTTCGTCAATAAACTCCAATACCCTAAGTCCGGACATAAATTTCCCAAAAATCCCCACTCATTAAACTAAAAACCTAAAAGATACACTCATTCATCATCTTCAATTATACCCTGAAGCTCTTTAACAGTCGGGAGTAATTTCTCCATCTCTTCCGGAGGTGTCTTTAAGTAATATGTTGAAATTCCCATAGGTTTAGATAAATCCCGGAGTGCATACTCCCTAGATTCCCGCCCATTCATAACGATGTGGGTGGTGTCACCCCCAGGTCCCGGTACAGCTGCTCCTGTTTATCGAGTATCTCACCCACTCTGAGAGATTTTCCTGGTTGTTCAAAACACTCGATGACATCCAGTTTGTCCAACATACCAGGCAATGTGTAATTCCTGAAAAGGTTATGATCCTGCATCTGCTTTTTGAGATAAGATAAGTAGATCAGTGCCACAAACTGCACAAACAGTTTCCCATCAAGGCTCTGTTCTGAAGAAACGAGTGTACGGCGCATATTCAGGCGTTCTTTGAGATTTCCAAAGGCCTTTTCAACCACATCTTTGTTGCGGTAGAGTTCAAGAGCAGTTACTGCATCCATCTTTTCATTGGTAATCAGAGCAAAAAACCCAAAATATCGCTTGGCTTTGATGACATTTTCATCAATAATCTGTGCCTTTGTTCCTCTCTTAGGTGTTGTTTTGGTAATGAAGTACTGCTTGTAAAGTTTAGCGTGTCCTGGAACACGCTCTCCTGACTCCAGTTCCTTTTTTAGTGCGATTAGCTTTCGGTCGAAGTTTTTCTCATCTTCGGCTGCCTGGTCAATATTGTAGAAATAGTGGATGTAAAGACGGCGTGATTCCTGAAGAGTATCTCCTTTGTAAGGACGCTCTTGTGTATAATTCCAGGTGGTCCGGACAGTCTGGTAATACAGTTCGTAATTCTCACTGTAACGTTCAAAGCTCCTAAAAGTGTCATAGACTGCATCAAGTTCTCCATAGACAAATTTCAGAGACATTCTGACACCTGCAAGGAACTTCACGTGATTCTTAAACAGGTTGTTGATATTGACCTCACTGTAAAAGCCCCGGTCAAGAACCAGTTTAACTCTTGAGTGATCAAGAATATCCAGCTCTTCAAGCAGGCGTGTAATGGTCTTTGAATCCGGGATATTACCTGCGAGTTTTCTGTAATAGAAAGGGAGATTGGACTCCTGTCCAAAGACCAGAGCAAGATTCAGCTGTGCCAGTTTGTCGTGCTCCTTGTTGCGACCATACTGTACCTGCCTGAGGGTTTCTGAATAGCTGGACAGAGATGTTGTATCATAAGCCCAGAATTCATTATCCATCCTTCTCTTTCCCTGAAGTCTGAAGAACTGTAGTTTATTTGCCTCGGTAATGCTGGAAAACAGTTCACTACTGCGTTGTGAGGTGATGTCTTTGCCATAAGGATGCTTATGTAGGAGTCCCCACTTCTCAAAACGGTATAGCGGAGTGCTGTCTTCAAGGATTAAATAGTACACAACGGATAAGATTTGCTCATATGTGTCGGGGAAACACTGTTTCAGATCCTGAATGAGACCTAATTTCTCACCAATAGCATCCAGTAGATATGTGGCTCCGTAGAATGAACGATGTGCTTCCTCAACCCTCTTTGTATTACGTTTCACAGGCGGATTACCTTCTTTTTTCTTCCTGTTGCGTCCATCAGTGGGGACTATTTTACCTGTCTCTTTGTCTACACGCCCAATAAGGGTACGTTTGGCACGTGACTGTTTCTTTTCCTTGTCCCAGTATGATACAGAGCGGTAAGCATAGGTTATCCCGGATCTTTTGTCTGTTTGGTGAACTATTGCGACCATGTAAACCCCTAATCGTTATGTGTATTATTTAACACATAACGATTATAAAACTATCGGTTTGATCTTGGGGAGTATTTTGGAATATTAAGAAAAATGTGGAGTTAGATTTCAGAGTGGGTTATGTGTTTCCGGGAATGCAGGATACTCAGCAACAATATCATTTCTTTCCTTACAGAGCAGTAATCCGATTGTCGGGTTGTCAGCCGGAAGGTCTCTTAACAGGTCATCAACGGCTGAGAGATAGAAATTTAATTTCCCGGCATATTCCGGTTTAAAACTATCAATCTTCAGTTCTATTACCACATAGCAGTGAAGTTTCGTATGGTAAAACAGAAGGTCAATAAAAAAATCCTCCCCACCAACTGACAACCTGTATTCATTGCCGACAAATGCAAAGCCTTTTCCAAGTTCGATAAGGAAATCCCTCAGTCTAAAGATTAATGATCTCTGAAGTTCCCTCTCCTTTACATCTTCAGATACTCCGAGGAACTCAAGGCAGAGGGGGTCTTTCATAATTGATACTGCAAGTTCAGACTGTTTTTCCGGCAGTGTACTCCTGAAATTATTTACACTTTTTTTCTGAGCATTGAGAGTTCTTGAGTATAAATCACTCTCAATCTGATGTATAAGGACATTTCTTGACCAGCCGTTCTCAATCGTCTTTTTTATATAGAATTCCCGTTCATCTGTGGATTTAATTTTCTCAATTATCACTATGTTATGACCCCAGGGAATTTCTGCCACAGGCTGTGGCAGATCAATAAACTTTATATATTCCCTTGCGAACTTCCTCATTCTCCATAGATTTCTTGCAGAGAATCCTTTCATTTCCGGAAATTCTCTCAGCAGGTCTGATGAAATACAGTCAACAACAGATTTTCCCCAGCCTTCTGTCTCCTGTTTTAAGAGTATGTTCTTTCCAATCCGGAAGTACATATTGATTAACCCACGGTTAACAGAAGCTACTGCCTGCGTCCTTGATGTCCGGACAATGGACTTTATTTCATAAATAAGCTCATTGTACTCTTTTGTATCTGCGATTTCCATCTCACTCTGCCTCTTTCCTCGCCTTCCACTTCTCCTCAAGCGTAAAGTGCAGATCGTTATGCCTTTCTACCGTTCCGGAACAGTTAGGCACTGCATCTTTACCCCTGTCCTTGCCCCACTTAATCGCAGTAATTTTGGACCTCAAAACTTCAGCTTCGACAAAAGGCCGGATATTAAGCCTCACACCGTCATTAATGTCCGGCTCCCAGCCGACAGCCTGCTCATGCAGAGGCTTCCACCGGATGTAAATATCATAAGGAGCCTCACCTTCAAGAATAAGCTCAAGTCTTCTCTTAAGCTCTTTGGCTGCAACAAGCCTCTTTTCAGCACCGGCTTTATTGTCTGCCTTCTCCCTCTCCTGCTGTGAAATCCAGGGGCCAAGATATGAATATATAAGCCGCTCAAGATTCCGGCGATCAAGCTTATGATAATTGACAAGAACAGAAAAACCGTCCTTCTCCCCGTCCCAGATATGCCAGATAAACGGACGGTTATGGAATAACTTACAGTGTGATTTAAAGAACTCATCCCGGAGGAACTTCTCAAGGTCTCCTTTCAGACTGCCGTCCTTCTTTACATAACCAAGGTCAGCAAGCATCTTCTCTTCATGCCTCGCAGACCATTCACTGCCAAAAGCAGCCTTAAGCACCTCACGTACCCTCTCATCCATCCGTCCTTCACCACGGACAGAAGGAATACAAACTATACCGTCATCATCTGCAAACGATAGAAGCTTCTCACTCTCTTTTATCCAGTCCCGTGCCTCAGAGGAGAGTTCCATCTCAGTATCGGTTTCAGCCAGCCATCTGTACCCAAGCAGCCGTGCAACTGCCACATGAAGCGGACTTTCTGACGGTTTTGGATGCCCGTGAAACAGCCACTGTGTAGGATCATCTGAATACGGTTCCGGAAGTCCGTCCGGATACTTCTCAGCAGCCACCTTCTGCCAGTATTCAAGATCAAATGGGACTTTTAAAAAGGTTCCAACGGGTTTATATAGTGATTGATTTATTATATTAACTTCTTTTGAAAACAAATCTGAATTACAATACGATAAGACAGCAGTTAAAAGTGAATTATCTTCTAAAACCAGCGTGCCTGCACTTTTTCCAAATATTTCACCAGTATATATTGTTACTTTAGGGTTTTGCATTTGAGTAATTCTTAATCCTTTATTCCCAAGAACTTGGAACCCATTCATAGTATTAGATGGGAAATTATGCGAATTTGGAAATCGTTGAAGGGCACCTTTCCCATTTTCCCAAAAAAGAATATTTTCTCTTCCTCCATAATTCATATTTTCATTGACATTTTGAATGAATAACTCCCAGTTTTTGTCTTTAGGGTAAACTTCCCAATATTTTTTAATGAACCTGTCAGAATCACCTGTAGAGAGACCTTCGATACAAGTAGCATATTTACCAAGTAGGTTTATTTTATTTAAAGATTCAAATGATATGAGAGAACTTGGATTTTCCAATTGCTTTATCTGTTGGATTTTTTTTATATCATCTGAAAGTAATCCTATTGCTTTATCTGAGGCATTTTTTCTATTTGAAACGTCAATTCCTGATAACAAATGTTCATTAGATATGGATCCATGTTCTATATTCATTAAAATCGCCTTAACAACTTCTCCAGAAATTGTTTCAAAAGCACCCGGACCAAGCTTTGCTAGGATATCCCATTTTTCTGACTTTATTAATTTTTTCCTGATATTTTCATATCTTGGTTGAAATAGCCAATTTTGAGGTAAGACAATGCTAACCTTTCCTCTTATTGAAGTAAATGAAAGACATCTTTCGAGAAAAACAGTTGCAATATCATTCTTTGATAATGGATAATTGGATTCACAAAAATCCTTTAAAATGTCGCTCTGTTTTCCTCTTGTAAGATATGGAACATTCGTCACAACATAGTCGTATTTACAGTTTAGGAGATGGGCAGCTTTCATGATGGCATTTGCAGTTTCCCCGAAGGTTTCTGCAACGGGATCGCCGGCTGCTGTTTCTTTCTTTAAAGCCTGCTCAAGTTTTTCCATCAGGGTTTTCTGATCAATTAGAGTCTGGTTAACTGAACTATGTTTGTCAGTGCCAGAACTGCTCTGATTGTCAAGCTGGATTAGACTGCCTAATGAATCGGCGTTCTTAAATAAGTCATAGTAGTTCTCAAGGGCAGACTCAAGCATACCGTCACCGCCGGCAAGCTTAAGCCAGTCATCCTTCTCAGCCTTAATCGGAATTCCGGTGCAGGCAAGATTTGGAACAGGCAGATAGGAATCAGTCGGGGAAAAACCCTCCTTCCATGCCTCAAGGGCAAGGGCAAAGGTTGCAATCTGGATACAGCGGGGGTCAAGCTCAAGCCCGTGCAGGTTTTTGGAGATGATTGCAGAAATGGCGGCTTCGTTCTCTTCTCCCTTCTCCCTTCTCATAGAAAGGAGCATATGAAAAGCCCGGACTAAAAAATGCCCGGACCCACAGCAGGGATCAAGGATCTTCAGTTCATTGATGTAAGAGGGCCATCCGGAAAAGTCATGCTCAACCTCAGACCTGTAAAACTCCCACTCAGACTTAAGACCTGAATCCGGATGCAAAGAAAGCCACCATGCACCAAGAGTATTCTCAAGCAGAAACTTAACCATATAAGGCTCAGTAAAAAGCTGAGTCACAGCACAGATGTCATAACCTTCGATCTTCCTCTCCGAATCATTGACCTCCTTTTTTTTCTCACTCTGCCAGAACTGATAAGTCCAGCCAAGTGCATCCTCAGCTAAAAAACTCTCAGATGAAATACCGTCAAGCACACCCTGAAGGGCAATCCTGTCCTCAGGACTAAACTTAACCATCAGAAAAGGGTCATCCTGCCTGAAAATTCCGGGCAGCATATGAGAAGCAAACTCCGCTGCAACCTCCCAGGCCTCACTTCCTTTCTCATCCGCAATCTCAGTTATATCAGAAAAAGAGACAGGAACCTTAAATTTCGGATGAATCAGCAGATCATTTTCAAGCAGAAAACGGGCAAAAAGCATCCTGTGCCACTGCTCATAGGCAACCGAAGAGATAAGGACATCATAACTCCCAAGCCTCCTCATCTCAGAACGAAGTCTCCTTCTAAGCTCCGCCTCAGCATCACTCAGATGAAAAGGTTTCTTATCCGCTTCAACGCCAAGATAATTCAGGGCATTAAAAGCACCGGCTTCAGCCTTCCTGTGGGCATCAAGAACAGACTTCTCAAGGCCCTTCCTCTCAGTATCAGTAAGAACAGTCATTATAACACCCCTTCATTCAAAAATCCCAAAAAACTGGTTTATTTTTAACGGAAAAAAAACACCCGTTTTAATCATCTCAGCATCACCGGATTTCCGTCATTCAAAGCCTTCTCTGCCTCTTCTTTAACAGAAAGAAGATAATCCTCAAGTTCCTCAGAAGATTTAATCGTAACCGGAGATTTAAGTGAAATAACAACCGTCTCCGGCTCAAGCATTCTGGCAATCCTCTCCTTAATCTTGGGAAGATAAGACCTCGTAAGTTCAGCCCTGGACTTAAGGCTGTTTACCGGAACTTTCCTCAGCTGAGTAAATATCTCCTCATCACTCCCGACAGTGACAGTAAACTCATCATCAAGCCCGTATTCCTTTAACAGACTCTCTCTTTTATCATCTGCAAGTTCCCGGCAGTAACTGTCTGACTCAAGTGAGTCCGTTACTTCCTTCCTTGCTTTATTGACACTGCCAGCACCGGCAGTATAATAATCCCTGATACTGTTTCTCAGATCTGACAGCAGAGGTTCAACCGGATCAGGATCACTGAGCAGTGATCTCCCGGCAATAACACTCTTTGCTTCACCATCAAACAGGTCATAATCAGGCAGACCTTCAGAGTGATCAAGAAGCCTTGAAAAAGTAGCCCACTCCTTACTCCTGGAATCTATCAGTTCAGCAGTCGCCTTCCATAACTTAATATCAGAAAGAATAACTTCTCTTCGTTCATTCAGCTCTTTAACAAGACTGTTCCCTGAATATCCGGCAAGTTCAGAGAGATAAGGAGGTTCTGCAGCATAAGGAAGAGGTGCATCCCCGCCTGTACTTTTTGCAAGAGCATTCAGCTTTTCCAGAAACAGACCTGCCTCCTCAGTCTCTTTCCCGCTCTTCCCGGAGAGGCCAAGTTCAGCATACATCTTCCTTGCACCAAATTTCTCATTAGTGGAAAGGACCACATCCTCAACTTCAAAAGATGCATTGCCAATATTTCTGGCGTTTAAGTCCACCGCTCCTGCGGGTCTGTTATTTAACTTAACATTGACATATTCTGAGGCAACAAGCACAATCAGCCCGGCATTTATTGCATCTTTAGGCCATCCAAACGGAGGTTCACCCAGGGCCTTAAGAAGTTCATTGCCCTTCTTCTCACTATTCAGCCTCTTTAAAATCTCCCGGCAGACCGGATGTTCCTTTGGGTCCCTCCCAAACCCAATCTTTGACAGCGGAGACTGCTCTTCCCTGCTTACTGCTTTTACTACCTTATCCCATCCGGCAGCGTCCCCATCATCGAATTTTGGATACATCCGGACCATTGCCCGGTTTGAAGCATCCTTAATGCATTCAGAAACAGAATCACCGGGTACAACAGTTCCGCCGCCAAGAATAACCTTTGCATCCCTTAAAATATCATCAACAATTCTCTCAGCTCTTGCCTTATGCCTTTCACGTTTGGTCTCAATATTCTGTTTAGCCTGAATACCGTCCTGAGTGTTTGGCGTCCCTTTTCTGTCAATGACCCTGTCTGCCGCAAGATAGCCTGCAATCTCATTCTTTAGGTCATCATTAAACTCAAGCGGAATAAACACCGTAACAATAGAACTCTCATTTCCCTCAGCAGCACATTCATTGATGACATCCTTTTCCGGGATGTCCCATCCGTTCCGTACCCAGATGGGAATATCCTTCTCAGTCTTTGGCCTTTCATCCCCAAAGTATGTAACTTTAATATTGCGTGGTGTCCGGCTCTCACCCTGAATAAGGTTCACACTGCCTAAAATACCCGACATCCTGCTTTTGATGAACTTCACCCTTTCATCAATAATCCTTGTATCATCACCCTTAAATTTCGCTCTTCTTTTCTGATAATCTCCTTCCCAGACACTCCCTTCCTCTGTCTGAATACGGTACTCCGTATCTATATGTGCAAGCACTCCTCTTGTATGCATATCCTCAAGAAGTAAAGGCACTGACTGCCTGAGTGATTCACTCCCGGAAATAAGATCACTGACCATAAGATCACAGATTGTCTCAGGTTCGGCCTTAATCCCATACGAAGGGTCTATATGCTGTATCAGAAATATCGTGGCACAGATACGTGAGCGGAGTTCACCTTTTTCTGTTCCGTCATTTTCTCTGCTGATAAGGTCATCGACATTCTGAGTAAGAATATAATTCTGCCTCAGATACCGCTTATTCTGAGTATAAATGTAATCCGCAGGAATAAAATGTCCAATATCACAGCCGGCATAGTCCTTTAGTCCGTCAAAGACAAGCCTGAGCTGATTCCTGAGCTGATTACCCATCCCGTCCGGATCAACGGATGCCAAAACCCTCTCCCAGAAACGCTTCCTTGTCGGAAGAAGAGGATAATCAGAGAGAATAAACCTGTCATCCTCCTGCCTGTGTGCCAGTTTTGAATTGGAAATATGCCTTGAAATCTCACCGTTAACCCTGTCCAGAACTGATCTCAGTTCCGGTTTCATGGATTCTTTCTTTAGTAATACAGTCTCCCTTAATACCGTATCAACATCTTTTGACTCTAAAATAACCTTCTCGGAAAACCTGCCCTGAAGCCTCTGAAGCTGGGTATTTGCCTGAAGGGCCTCCTGTCCAGTCGCAATAAACAGGACTTTCCCGCTAAACCTTCTGCAGCACTCTTCAACAGCTTCCTGAAAATCAAGCAGTTTATCCGAACCATCACCAATAGTCAGATACTGCTGGACCTCATCAAGGATAATCAGCACAAGAGGCAGTTTATCCTTATTCTCAGACTGCATCAGGAAGATCTGATTAAGCATGGAAACCATCTCTGTATTGGAAATCCCTGAACTTGTCCTGAATTCCCGTCTTAAATCGTCTTTAACATCCTTTGGATCTTCATCTCCAGAATAATCCGGATGAAACTTAATAACAGCCTCAATAAACTTTGGAGAAACAAAAGGGTGGAGCAGGTCCTTTTCCTTATCTATTGAGATCAGATATTCCCGGACATCATCAAGAATTCCACATTCCTCAAGCCACAGGTGAACTCTTGCAACTTCAATATTCTCAGGAAGCCCTGCGGAACGAAGAACGAGCTGAAGAAGATCCGTTCTTGGCCCGTCTCCGCTTCCGGCACTCATAGTTCCTGCCGCAGACCATATTCCACCATTCCTTTTGGTCTCAGTTGACAACTCTTTTAACAGCACCTTCACATCATCAGGGAGGGTACAAAGACCCCTTGCTGTTATTCCGCCCGAAAATTCAATATCTCTCCATAAAAAGTCCAGAATCCTGACAAGATGCGATTTACCACAGCCAAAAAACCCGCTTACCCAGACCGCAGGCTGACTTGCCTTATCCAGATGGTCAAGGTATGACTGGAGAATTCTTCTAAGCCCTTCATGATATGAACCCTTGCAGACGAAATTTTCAAGTTCATATCTGGCCACAATCCAGTCGTTTTTATCTTCTCTGCTCAATGGTGCTACCTTTGCGACACCATCATTAGGTATTGTATATGTTGTTGGATCTTTGAAAAATACTTCATTATTCGTTATAGTTGCCATGATCAATCCTCCTCCGCTTCAATCGGATATGCAAGATAATTCCACCCATCCCTGGCTTTTAGTAATCTGTAGTTATTCTTATCCCGTTCTCCGGGGAAAAAGACCAGAAGTCTTCCTGAGATTTTAACTTTATCAATAATAAGCTCAACAATCTGACTTGCCCTTAATATTCCAAACATTGATGCAATGCCAAGAACGGCAATCACAGTGTCCTCATCTGAATCAGAAGTTTTTCCCCTGATTTTTTCAACCAGAAATTCCTTTAGTTCAGACAGATCATCCAGCAGATATTCCGGTTCGGAAAAATACTCTTCCCGGTATTCATTTTCAGACAGCCATTCCTCAAAAAACGGGCTTAAATCTATTTCAGTCCATTTATGCCCGGACTGTATAGTATAGATCTCAAACTCCTTTATGCCTGCACGGATTTTCCTCTCGGAATTTGGATCATAAATACAAAACCAGACTTTTTCCGGTCCGGAAATATTTCTTTGCCATACCAGTTCTACATGCTCTTTGTATCTTTTTGACAGATTCTGTAATTTGGTCATTGAGTTCCCCCAATCAAATCTTCCGGAAATGTGACCTCAACAACACTTCCGGCTTTTTTTACTGACATCAGACCTTTTCTGTTTGATTCTTTTGTTAATTCTTCTGCCTCTGAATCATTGAGGCATAATACCAAAACCCAGGGAGAATGAAATATTCTCTTTCCCCGAAATCCGGAAAGATATGCCAGATAACAGGCATATGCAAAAGAATGTACAGATACCTCAGGTTTAATCCTTATTTTATTGGACCTGCCTTCAAGATACCCTGACTGAGTCCATGATGACATCAGATTCCTGACCATCGACTCACGGACTTTTTCACTGTAAATGTTCTGATAATAATTATCTATTATTTCTTTTAAACCGGATTTTTCAGCAAAATCTCCGGTTTTAACTGATAGTATATACCCGGATGACAACCTTAATACTTCATCACGGGATAATGCACAAAGGAGTGCCATTATTTTATTATCAGGTGATTTCTCCTTCCAGTACTTCAAAAGTCCCTGAAAATTTTTATTTTCAGAGTCCAGACCATAAAGGTGCTTTAAATAATAGAAAGATATTTTCCTCCCGGAATTACTCTCTTTTTTTAATAAATTATCTTCAACAAATATTTTTTTAAGAATTTCTTTATCATTAAAGCCGGGTGCGTTATCCATTACAGTCATGAATTCAGAAAGCATGACTGTACGCCCCGTATGAGAACTTTTTGAATAAAATCCAAAGTTTTCGGGATAATCCTGTTTAACAAAAAAATCAGACTGTTCCACTATTGATCTGTTATCTTTATAACAAATAATATTTATGAATTTCATTTAATTCTATCCTCCGTTTGAAATATGCCTTTTTGCTGAAGCTTTCTGCATTCATCATAAACTTAGGGATTTACTCTCATCTTTCAAAAAACCAACAACAACCCTCATCACTCCAAAAACGTCATTCAAGTCAAGCCATTCACTCTCCCGGTGCTCGTTGTAATATCCGGCAGAGATATTCAAAACATCAAGACCCGGAAAGGCAGCCCGGATATTATAAGCATCGGCAATACTTCCCTTTGCAACCGCCATCGGGTGATAAACCTTCTTTGAAACGTCAATGAATTTTTCAAGAAACGCATCACTGCATAACTTCAGCCTGGGCGAATCTTTGGAGTCAAAACCATAAGAAGCAATAATATCCCTGCCGCCCTGCCGGTCAATTGTCAGGACACAGGCAGAATTCTTAAAGAATTCCGGCTTCTTCAAAATGGCATAGTCAATACCGCCACCACCTCCACGTCCGTACTTCGCCGGATAAGTTACTGCCTGCTCCTCCTGCACAGTGAACACAGCCTTAAATTTCAGGGAAGTGTACTTCATCAGGTAAAGGACCATCGCAACCCCGGCCTTATCGTCAAATCCGGCATTAAAACCAGGGATGATCTTGTTCAACCCGGACAAACCGGAGACCACAGCAGAACCGGAAGACCTGGGAGAACCATAAACACCAGAAATTCCGGGAGAACCAGAGAACTCAGAAGAAATCCGGTAACCTGAAAGTTTTTCAATAAAACCGGCCTCATCTTCATGGCCCTTATAATAATGCGGGAAAGTGTCAAGATGCACATTTAATAAAGGCAGGTCCCTGGAGCAGCCATAACTCTCACAGCCCTCATCAATATCACAACCGCGATAAACCTCAACCTCATTCCGGCCATAATTTTCACATTTACCGTCGCCCCTGCCACCCTTACAAAAAGCCTCTATCTCCCCAAAGGCAACCGCCGGCACTATCTCAAAGGAATCATTACCATAACGGTCCACATGACCGCCGTAATCTGCGTAGACCTCATCGCTATCATCACTCCCGCAGTCCGCATAGGCCTGATAACCCTTAGAAGTTTTAAAACCATTCGGACCTGCTGAACTCTTAAAGCGCTCAGACCTCCCGGATTTAAAACCCTCCAGACCAACAGATCTCTTTAAAGATTTATCACCCTCACCATAACCTTTCGGCCTGATGTAAAGATTGCACAGTTCATCGGATGAGACCACCCATCTCCCCCTCCCGTACTTCCGGACGATAAACTCAGCAAGCTCCTGCTCCCGTCCGGACGGACTGTAAATCCTCACCAGGTCCTCAAGAATCCTGTTGTACCGCCTGAAAAAGAACTTCGGATTTTCAGGAAGAATACCGGCACCACCGCGGCCCCTCACACAGGCAGCCTGTGAAGCAACCACGCCATCGTCAGGCCTCTCCTCAAAAGCCCGTCTGGTACCAGACCGGCCCTCTGAAAAACTGCCCTTTTGCTCCGGTTGAAAAGATCTGCCACCTCTCATAAGACTTCCTGCCCTCTCACAGAGCCTGTTGATAGTCTCCTCCGGAATATCACCCGGCTTCTCAGAACTATCCAGTTCAAAGGAGAAGAAAGCAAGTCTCTGATGATCCTCACAGAACTTTCTCTTAACCTGCCTTAAACGGAACCTGTGCTCATATAGAAATGCTGCAATCCTCTGAATTTCCATATAATCCGGAACAGGACTCTGTCCGGAGAAATAAACATTAACATCCCCGGACAACTGACCACGCCTCCCGTAATCAAATATTATCTTTGGATGTAGCAGCGGCTGTACAACACACTCATTTATAATCTTAAACCACTCCAGGTCCTGATGGGTATAAAAGATAATCCAGGCAGAGTCTTTCTGACCAAAATGACCGTCACAGGCCATCTCAGTCGTAATGCCACATGCCGAGACAGCCTTACACAACCGGGCTATGGCACCGTCCATCACACAGACAGGGACCTTTCTCCCGTGCTCATGCCCAAAGAAATGCTCCTCTTTCGCCTTTTGGCTGTGACTGAAGTACTGAATAGTCGATCCCTCAAGGCCCTGAAAAATATTCACTGCCGCTGTTAAGTGCCGGAACTTTGGGTCATGCACAATATTCAGCCGGTACTTTGCACGGTCATTTGGCCCCGGACAAAAACTCCGGCTATAACGACCATAACCGGGTTTTACCGTGCCCCCATCTCTTCGGTCATCAAAAACAATATCGAGAGTTCCAAGCCCGGATTCTGTAAGGAACCGGGCAAGGACCACCTGGTCAAGGTCATCATTAGAGCAGTGTGCACCGGGATTTCTCAGGCAGGAGTTGTCACTCAGGTAATACTCACCGTCCAATTCGTCAATTAAAAATCCCCTGGCACGAAGGACTTCGATCAACTCTTCCTTCGGAGTTTTGCAGTCCTTTATGACCTCCCTTACAAAATCATCAACAAATTCTTCCTTTCTCTCCCGGTGCCTGTGAAGATTTTCCCCCCCGGAATAATCCCTTCTGCCCCCTGCCGGTCTTTTTATAGACTCAGCCATTCCTCTTTTTGGAGATAATCCTCCCCCATTATCGTTGTTTAAACCCGCTCTGCCAAAGTTCCGGTTTGTAATTTCTGACATACATGATCAACTCCTTTTAGTTTTGATATACTACATCGTAGGAGCCAATTGTATTTAAAAATTATGTCAAATGTGTAAAAAGTGCCATAAGTTAGATTATTTACAATATCAAAAAAACATACTTTGAAAGTACAGTTTTAAGAATTACCCACACGTTCAGAATAATTAATCAACCTATTGATAATTAAAAACTTATACTCCATTAATGCTAATTGGATCTTAACTCATATAAAATGTTTGTCGCAAAAAAATAGTAAAAGGTGACTAATGTTTAATAGCAACAAATATATCCTATTAAAAGAATATATATTTCATAACTATGCCAGCAAAAGACAGTTCAGACTTAAGCGGTTATACCACTATCAGAATTAAAAACAGTACACTTCAGAGGCTTAAATACAATAAATTATATTCAGATTCCCTCAGTGGAAAAATAGATTATCTCATAACATACTGGGAAGCAGCAGCCGAGCATTTTCACAAGACCAACATGGAATTTTTAAAAACCTATATTGACTTTTTCAATGACAATGACGGTAATAACCAGGCTATTGAAGATCTAAAAAAAGAGATCGAAGAAATCGAAAATTTCAAAAAAACCTCTGAAAAAGACGAAATAACATATGTAACCGCCGAGATGGTCACCACTGATTCTTCCGGAATTGAAGAGAAGAAACTCTACGTAACATTCTATCGCAAGGGCGAAATACCCCATAAAGACATGAAGCGCCACCCCTTCGCACTCCTGATTACAACGAGAGGCAGTTATAAGTTTTATATCCCATTCAATGAAGACTGCCTTACAGGCAGTGCCTCCTTAAAAGAAGTTGAAAAAAGGCTCGAAATCCCGGAATGGATCGAAGCAGGGCCTATAATCAAAAAGAATAAAGACGATACCAAAACAGTTACTGCAACCATCGGCGTTGATAAGTCATATAAAAGAGTAATTCCGGGAGGAGACCGGGAGTAAAAATATCCGGAACTGAAAGGATGTACCAAAAGAAATCCAGAGATAATTACCCGGTTCAGCACAACGAATTTATTTAAAATTGAAATTATGAAACTATACATAAGAGCCTGAGGATGAAATGAAAAAATGGTTAATGGCTGATGATTTCAAGCCCTGGTATTCTTGCGAAATCCTTTGTGTTATTGGTGAGAATCTTTGCACCGTTATGAATGGCAATTGCCGCCACCATTTCATCAAATTTACCGATTGGTGTTCCTTTTTTCTCTAAATCTGCTGAGATTTCACCATATATGTCATAATATTCATCGGTGTGCTCCAGGACGTTTATTACCTGCAAATATCTGTTAATTTTTCTTATAGACCCTTTGACATCCTTTGTCCTGTAAGCTCCCTTATACAGTTCATAGACATTTACAAAAGTAGTGTTAAAATTTTGTTTGTCTTCTACCATTTTCTTCAGAATTTCTTTAGCCCGTTTATGCCTGGTGCTGTTCTGACTTCTAATAAGATCTATTAAAAAAGTGCTGTAAAGAATTATCGTTCAATCCTCTTCAATTGCTTCCATCATTTTGTCAGCATCTTCATCGGATATAACAGAGGCTTACCAGGTCTGCTATGACCTGAATGAGGACAATAAAAAGAGGGAGATTAAAGGACTGCTGGCTGCATGCACTAAATTCGGCCTGGATGAAGGAGTAATCATAACCGAAAGTTCATCCGTGGTAATCACTGAAGGTGAGATTAAGATAAAATTAATTCCGGTAACGCTCTTTCTGCTGGGGCTTGATGAGGGAGTATGAGAGGGTGTGGGGAAGTATGAAGGAGTCGGAGAAATTGGAGAAAAGATGCCACACAGAACGATAGCACAAAAATAATATTAAAAATAGTATGAAAATATTATGGATCCATACATCAGATTGAAGTCATAAATCTTTCCTTAATCTCAGATGCACTTAAGGGTACATTTGGTGCATCCGAATTTCCGGGAAGAATAATAACATGGATGAAAAGAGTACCCTGAAGTTCTCCATTTTTTCTTCTTTTTAAAACATCCAACAGTTCCTCTTTAGTATGTACCTTAACAGTATTCTTTATCCCCGCTCCGATTGCCATTAATTCCAGATCACATATATTCCAGGCATGAGTTCTCTGCATGCCGGTACTTCCGAATGCTCCGTTATCAAGGGCAAGAATAATAAGATTTACAGGAGATTCTGCTGCAACAGCCGGTAAAACAGCAGTGCCAAGAAGGCTTCCGTCACCGTCAATCACCATAACATCCTTCTCCTGTCCAAGTGCAGCCCCAAACCCTATAGGAGTTGCCTGAGTATAGCTGCCAAGCATATAGAAATTTTCAGGCCTGTCATCTGCCCTGTACAGTTCCTTGCATGGAACACCGATATTGCAGATAACGGGCATATCAGAGAGAAACGGAGCAAGAGCTTCAATTGCATCAGACCTTTTCATAACCGGAGATTTAATCTCACGTTTATAGGAGACAGAAACATGCCTGCACCTGTCAGGGAATATTTCTGGAACGCAGCAATCAGGTCTTCCACCCTCCCAGAATTTTGGAGTGATTAGGATCACATGTACTTCTGACTTATCAAAAGCTTTCATTATCCCTTCTCTGATAAGATCTGACTCATCAGGTTCATTCACAATTGTATAGCTGATATTAAATGCCTCAAGCATCTCAGGTATCTTTGAATTAAACGGAATCTGAGCAGAAATCTTCTCCTCATAGACACCTCTCCAGCTTGCAATGACAGGAAGAGGCAGACCATAAAGATCTGTAAGTGTCATAATAGCATTCATGGAATTACCAAGTCCTGAACTCTGCATCTGTAGAAGAGATCTCCTGCCTGCAAGGGAAAGACCGGCACAGACCCCAACCCCATCCTCCTCACGGTTGATATTTACATAATGAAATTTACTCTCCATTCCCGCACAGAGATCCTTTGTCCGGTCACATGGAAGGGAAACAACAAATTCAATACCCAAATCATTTAAAATATCAAGAACCTTATCCTCATTCATAATTTTTCAGCCACTCCTCAATTTCAGTTCTGACAGTTTCATTAGTACTCCCTGCCGGAAGATTTACAGAAGGTAATACAGGAATCATATCGTAATCTTCAGTAAGCCGCCTGTAACCGCCTCCGGTGATATTCAGCAGAATATAATCATCATCTTTTACAGTTCCGGCATCAACTGCATCAATCAGGGACGCGACACATACCTCTGCCGCAGGGTCAAGATCGATTCCTTCAGTATCCTCAAACAGTTTTCCGGCAGATTTCGCATCCGGAGTTTTAACAGGGACGATAACCCCGTCTGTATCAGTAAGGGCATCAAAGAGACCTCCGGCCACAGAATATGGCGGATGCCGGTTTGTTAAAACACCTGCATATACCTCAAGAGCAAGTTCTCTGGACTCCATTTCACCTGAATCAGAGACAATATCCCTCAGCCCCTTATTCCAGGCATCAGCCATTGGTGTAAACGGCTCATTCTGGCAGAGATGAAGCCTTGGGAGCTTATTCCCAAACCTGCCATCCGCAATGAGTCTCAGTGACATCTCCCATGCGGCAATTCCCCCGGTACCACTTCCGACAGCCTGAAAATACCAGTCAGGAAGCCGTTTCATCGTGACAGCACCATCAAGAAGTGTTGTGCCCATGCCATCCCTTCTCGCCGGATTTTTTGCTCCGCCTTCAGGGATAACACCCGGAATTTCACATAAACTGTTTCCAAACTCTATTGAATCCGTATAATCGCCTGAAACGGAATACATAAGAACATCTTCAGTCTCTTCAGTAGTCCAGATATTTTTCACTCCTTCTTCCGGCACTGACAGAATAACCGGGATCTTCGATTTTGCAGACACTTCCGCAAATGCCCGCCCGGTATTTCCTGCGGATGACACCTGCAAAACTCCTCCCCCATGCTCTTTTAGCCGGAGTGATGTAGGCAGAGCTTCAAGTTCCTTAAAAGAGCATGTTTTGATAAAGGCAGATTTTTCAGGCCAGTAGCCGTTAAAGCAGATATACAGTTCTGAAAGACCAAGTTCTTCTGCAAGCTCAAGGCTCTTATATGTGACAGGTCCGGCATCTGATTTGATATGTCCCTTAACCGGCAGCCAGTCCTGAAATCTGAACATTCCGGGAAGGTTTCTGACAGTGAGTTGCCTGTGCCCGTAATCTGCACGAATCAGTCCGCATTTAGACGGGCATTCATTTGTGTACCTATCCGGAAATATCTTACCGCAGTATGGACATTTTAGCTTATATTCACCCATTTAACTCACCATACTGGAGATTTTCCTTCAGAGAAATAAGAAAGTACCATCAATAATCTTCTCCTTTAATTCTCCTGATATTTTATCCCCTCTCGTTCTGTCAGACTGCCTGAGAGTTACAGGGATCTCTCTTCCGCCAACATTAACCGGCTTTGTCTTCATTGAATAAACCTCACCGGGGCATGTCCGGATACAGTTTCCGCATGAGACACACCTTGATGAAATAACACCACCGCCCGGCATAATAGCCTTTGTCGGGCATTTTGCAAGTGCAGGACAGTCACCACAGAATATGCAGTTCATCGGATTTACATTAATTCTGTGGTCAGTTCCCTGCCATATGTCTGCATTTGTCCCATATGCAAGCGGCGATCTGTCCTTAATATCCACAATCGGAAGAGGAATATTCTCGTCAAGTATGCTCACATCTGAAAGGATTTTTTCGTCTGTTACCGGAATTGCACCAGCCACAGACATTATACATTCGGGACCTGCCGAAGTGATAAATCCCCCGGTATATTCACCAGACATCCCGCCCATATCAGCAAATGCCGAGAGATTAGGTTTTTCCGGTGTGCTCCTGGTACCAGGCCCCATGATAAAACCTTCAGCACCGTTTAAGAGAATTTTCGCACCGGACTTCAGGGATCTCATCTCAGGATCATTCTGAAGCGGATTTATTTCACCACAGCCGCTGACTGTGGCCTCAGCCAGATTGCCGCGAAGGGGCAGGGCTGAAAATATTGTATTTATATCTTCAGGAGATTGATTCACAAAACAGGAGTAGTTTTTGTAGGCGCATCTTGTGGCAATCATCCTTGAAGAGAGGAATTCATCACCATACAGTATATTGGAATAGCTTTTCCCGCCGGCTTCTGCAATAACTTCAATCTCCTTCTCCTCAATGATATCACGGAATAAATGACCACCGCCATAATCATCAGAAGCATGGGTGGTTCCGTATACAACCAGATCCACTATGCCAAGACCTTCATTCGGACTTGGACCAGGATATGCAGGCACTCCGTTCAGAGAGACTGTATCTGCACGTCTGAATGTACCCGGCTTTGCCACCTGAAGGCTTATTACCGCCATTGCACCAGACATTATCCCGCATGTCCCGCATGTAACAATATCAACGTCATCAAGAGACGGTTTTCCGCCATCGCGTATCATTTTTTTAAATTCGGCTGCCATATAGACTTTTGCTTCTCCTTTATCCAGTTTTGCTTTGATTTCAGCAGTTGTTTTCATATAATAATATCCTCCACCCTTATGTGAACACCTGAAGGTCTTTTCAGCACCATATTTACCAATCCGGTATGACCAAGATGCATCATGCAGTAACCAGGCAGAAACCTCTGCCTCATCCCGAATACCGGAGGATTCCTTTTAGTCTCTGCAATTCCTTCAAAAGCTATCATATTATAGGCCTTAATGTCTTTAACATCTCTCTTTGGATCTCTTGCAATAAGAGGACTTACCACATGAGTGGTTAAAACTCCTGTTACGGAGTCGGCATCTATTACAGAAAGAACATGCTGAACCGGACATCCCGCACCTTCAGGACGGCCAAGAACGATATCACCCGGAATTATATTCCATTTTTCAACAAGATCAGGACGAAAAGGCTGTACAACTTTTCTTGCAGACGGTTCTCCGGGAAGTGCATGCAGTATAAAATCTAGAGAATTGCCAATGATATCAGTATCTTTGTAATTCGTATCTCCGGCAATATTTATCAATACAGGCTCACTTTCCGGTCTGTAAAAAGGGCAGTCTGTCAGCACCTTTTTTCCGGACTTCAATAAAATTATAAACTCACTGCATTCAGGACAGCCACATCTGCCGCAGTCTTTTCCGGGCGGCTGCCATCCTGCCATTTCATTCACCCCGAAACATAAATTCTGCACTGTCAAGCGGCCTTATCACCCCAAAATGATTCTGCCAGCCGATCTCTTTTTTGCCAACGCATACTGTACAGACTCCAAGGGGAGGAGTGCCTTTGAGAACAATCTCATCAGCATCTGAAATATCCGTCTGTTCATCTATTGCCCTGAAGAGATATCTCATACCTGTACCCTGAACCGCATTTGTCTCAACGATGTCAAGATTCCCGTTTACACCTTTAATTCTCTCCCTGAATACCTCTTTTTCCGCCTGGGAAACGAGATCAGTTCTTGTCACAACCGCAAGATCTGCAAGTGCCAGCATTGGTGCCATCTTTAAGGGAGAATTTATTCCGGATACAGTACTCAGCACTACAATTCCAAGCGACTGGGTAGTATATGGCGAACATCTGAGGCAGAGACCCGCACTCTCTACGATCAGCATATCTGCACCTTCCTCTTCTGCCCATAAGACTGCATCTTTCATAACCATAATTCCGGCATGGTCAGGGCATAGATCTCCGGAGCAGATCTTCCTTGCCGGAATACCAAACTCCTCTGCAAGTTCTCTGTCCTCAAATGCTGTCACGACATCAATTTTAAGGTATGCACACAAAACTTCCGGGTTGAAATGCTTTATTATCTGCCTTACAACCGCAGTTTTTCCGGCAGAAGGCGGCCCGGCGATGACAAGTAATTTCATATGACACCGGCTGAAGTAATTAATTCACCAGCCCTTATCTTCTCCCTCATACGACAGAATATCCCGTCCATTCTGATAATCTCCCGGAGAGCATCTCTCTCTTCTTCTCCGGGAATTAGTATTTTATCGACAGCACCGTTTTTCATTACAATTCTTCTGTCCGAGAGAAGGGAGACAAGAGGATCATGGGTTACAAAAATTAAGGATTTCTGGTGCTTTTTTAAAGCCTCGATAACTTTTTCCTTGAAAATTCCTGCATTTTCCACTTCATCCAGAAGAACTATCGGAGCATTGGAGATTATTATCGCATCAGCTACCATAAGTGATCTCGTCTGCCCTCCGGAAAGTGAGGTCATCTTCACATCCGGAATTATTTTTTCTCCGGTGAACTCATTTGCAAGTGAGATTGTATCCTGAATAATACTGTCTCCGGTCATTTTCCTTGAGAGAAGGTGCATCTGAAGAAAATCCCTGACAATAAGATCTGCCAGGCATTTTGTATTCTGGGTAATCAGTGCAACGGGCTTTTTTGCAGGGTCTCTGATGTATTCATCCGGAGGATCTTCACCATTTATGAGAACGGTTCTTCCGGTGACTGTATCCTTTCTGGCGAAGATCTCAATGTCATTAATCAGTGCACTCTTGCCAGAACCGGTCGGCCCGACAACTGATATTGTATCTCCCGGACGGATGGTTATGCTGTTAAAATTTTCCCGGCAGCCATCCCGGTTAATTCCGGGAAGAATGGTTATCTCAGATATTTCCGGATTATCGGAGTTGTGTACAGTTAGAGAACTGCATGTATTCGCATATATGCTCTCCTTACCTGATTTACTAATTGTTTCCGGAATCCGGATGAAATTATCCGGCACTCCTTTATCCTCACCATTAAGGAAATCAGGAGGTATTCCGAACTTTTCTTCTGCACTGCCTGCGGAGATGATCTTCATCACATCTTATTTTTGCTGGTTTTAAAGATTAATGTTTGTAATTTTGTACAATTAATTAAGACAAAGATACAAAAAATAATAAATAATTATACCAAAAATGAGGAGAAAAGCGTTATTAAGAACTACAAGCCAAAAAACTGACGTTTAAAAGAGACAGTCAATGATCTAATATCTCAATATATTCACATTTCATCCGGAAATTAAAAAATACCTCCGGAAGCAGACTTCCATTTCACCGGGCAGATCATTTATATGCAATAACAATTCCATAATATTCTCTCCGGTATGGAACAATAACCCGGCTAAAACCAGCTGAATTAAGTATTTCTTCAAAAGATGAGACTGTATTCCCCTGACAGTAATCGTCAAGAGGAGCAACCATATCACTTGCCTCTTCAGGCGAAAAACCGTTTTTAACCATAAAAGTTATCCACAATTTTTTGTAGAGATCTCTTTCAAACAAACTTTCCGGACTGAAGATATCACCTGCAATAAATGTGCCGCCGTCATTGAGCATATGGTAAATATTTCCTGCCAGTTTCAGCCTGTCATGAGCATTCAAAAATGTCAGAGCCTGCGAAATTAAAATTGCATCATATTTTATGTGAGAGACAAATTCACGCATATCTCCGGTTATGAACTTAACTCCAGAAAGATTTTCTTTACGACGGGCAAATTCAATATAATCCCTGTTAATATCAAGGCACGTTATATCCAAATCCGGAAATTCAGCAGCTAAAATTTCGGTTAAAAAACCAGTTCCTGATGCCAGCTCCAGAATATTTTCACAATCACACGGAATAAATTCAAGAAGGGTATCAAAAAAAACATTCCAGTATGGGAGGCATTTTTTTTCAGCAGAATCATAATCAGATGCAGGTATCACAATTAAAACCTGATTTTCAAATATTTAACTATTGCTACAAATATGAGCAATCGACAGCATAAATATATTTATAAAGGCTTAATGACATAATGTCGGAGAATAACAGCTTACACTAACAAAATAACTTTTCAGAATAGACACAATCACTCACATGAGCAATTGCAGCGTTAGGTGGTTCCCAAGAACTCTCGTATCTTAGTACAGCACCCAACGTGGGCGGGCTTAACTGCCGGGTTCGAGATGAGTCCGGGTGTTTCCCCGCCGCTATGGCCGCAATCACAGACCGGACATCAGGTCATGAACCTGAATTATTGTCTGCAATTATCCGGCATATTGGCATTCACACAACGATTTCGTCTGGATTTTAACGGTTAAGTAATGTTTCCGTTGCCGAATTATCGGACTTTAGTACCTGTGGACTGAACACGTCGTTGCCTTCGTGCGTACATCCCAGGTCTATCAAACGGGTCTTCTACCCGCGTCCTGTGACGGAGTCTCTTTTCAGGTCAGGTTTCAAGCTTAGATGCTTTCAGCTTTTATCCCTTATCGCGTAGCCACCCGGCATTGCCCTGTCGGACAACCGGTCTACCAGTGGCGACGACGGAAAGTTCCTCTCGTACTATTTCCATCTTACCTTCAGACTCCCGACACCCCATATAGATAGTAACCGACCTGTCTCACGACGGTCTAAACCCAGCTCACGATCCCCATTAATAGGCGAACAACCTCACCCTTGGCTGCTGCTGCACAGCCAGGATGGAAAGAACCGACATCGAGGTAGCAAGCCGCCGGGTCGATATGTGCTCTTGCCGGCGACGACTCTGTTATCCCCGGGGTAGCTTTTCTGTCGTCAATAGCACTCATCAAAAGCGCGTATTGGTTCGTTAGACCCGAGTTTCCTCTCGCAGATACTTGCTATTCGTATCAGCGTCAGGCCAACTTTTGCTCTTGACACTCTTCTGTGAGTTTCTGACTCACATGAGTTGACCTTGGGGCACCCTTGATACCTTTTCGAGGGTGTGGCGCCCCACCCAAACTGCCTACCTACCGATGTCCTCGTAAACGAGTTAGTGTTACAGTAAACCAAGGATGGTGTCTCAGATTACGACTAACCTGCCCCCACAAGGGCAGGATCAAAGTCTCCCATCTACTCTGCGCAAGGAATACCGTAACACAACGACAGGCTGCAGTAAAGCTCCACGGGGTCTTCACTTCCCATATGGGGTCCCTAGCCTCTGCACTAGGATAAAATGTTCAACGGACTTGTGTTTGGGACAGTAGGACTCTCGTTAATCCATTCATGCAAGTCGCCAATTAAGCGACAAGGTACTACGCTACCTTAAGAGGGTCATAGTTACCCCCGCCGTTTACGGGTCCTTCGTCCGGTTGTACCCGGTTTTCAGATGCCCGCACTGGGCAGGAATCACAGACTATACTAGTCGTTTCCGAGTTGCAGTCTGCTATGTTGTTATTAGACAGTCGGAGTCCCCGAGTCACTGCGACCTGCTTGATCTCCAAGCAGGCACTCCTTATTCCAAAGTTACGGAGCTATTTTGCCGAGTTCCCTAAACACAATTAAACCGATACGCCTTGGCCTTCTCAGCCAGGGGCACCTGTGTCAGATCTCGGTACGGTCATCTGGCCCCCTTTTCACGGGCTCCAGGAATTTGCTGTATTACTTCATCACGCTTTCACTCAATTCTCACCATTGCGGTTCTCCAAGAGCTTATACGATTAAACAGGGCGACGGCCCTGCACAGCATATCCCGAAGCGTCAGGATTATTGGCCGATGGTACAGGAATATTAACCTGTTTCCCTTTCGACGTACTCGAGTTACGATACACCTTAGGACCGACTAACCCTCGACTGACGAACATTGTCGAGGAAACCTAGCCCCTCCGGCGGATGGGATTCTCACCCATCTAATGCTTCTACTAATGCCAGAATTCTCATTTCTGCACGGTCCACAGGAGCTTACACCCCTGCTTCTGCCCATGCAGAACGCCTCTCTACGCCATCATATTAATATATGGTCCGTGGTATCTGTGGTAGGTTTGAGCCCCGTCCATTTTCTGCGCCCCAAACCTAGACTGGTAAGCTGTTACGCACTTTTTAAAGGGTAGCTGCTTCTAAGCTCACCTTCCAGTTGTTTTTGGCCTGGGACCTCATTTAGTGTTTACACTTAACCTACACTCAGGGACATTAACCACGGTCTGGGTTGTCTCCCTTACGCACTACAAGCTTACCCCGCAGTGCGGACTTCCGGACTTCTCAGATGACGGGGAATTCGGAGTTTGACAGCAGGGTAAGGAATTTCTTCCCCAACTCCCACAATCAGTGCTCTACCTCACCGTCTATCTCCATCCAGGTCATGCTACGGCATGTTTCGAGAGGAACCAGCGGATGCCTAGTTCGATTGGCCTTTCACCCCTATACGCAGGTCACACGAATGATTTGCATATCAATACCGCTTCGGCCCTCCACGCAACTTTCGTCACGCTTCAGCCTGCCCACGCATAGATCACTAGGCTTCGGGTCTTATCCTGCCGACTTCACGCACTTTTAATACGTCGTCCCATGTGCCGTAAGGCACTACGAACCTGTCGCTTTCGCTTCGGCTTCCCGCAGGGTTAACCTCGCCGACAGAATAAACTCTCTGGCCCGTTCTTCAAAACGTAAGTTATGACGCTGGCAATACCGCCCATACTACAGCCTCGCGGCTGATTCTTTCGCGGTAAAGATCCTTTAACGCCATAACACACCATCGCCTGCCAGTTTCAGGCACTTTTAACCACCTTTTCAGGGTTACTTTTCAGCTTTCGCTCACGCTACTATTACACTATCGGTTTCGAGGAGTATTTAGTTTTGGAGGTTGATGACCCCCGGATTCACGCGAGAATTCCAACCCGCGCTACTCAGGACACCACATATATGTGAGAGATTTACGTGTAGGGGACTGTCACCCTCTTTGGTTTGACTTTTCAGAACAAATTCCACTTCATATCTCACAAAAACAGTGGGCCTATCAACACCACATCTCCCGTTGCCGGGATTCAGTTTGAACTCTGTCGTTTTCGATCGCCTTTACTAACGACATCTCGTTTGATTTCTCTTCCTCCCCCTACTGAGATGTTTCAATTCGGGGGGTTACCGATCGTTACCGATCGTGACTTAATGTCACAGGATGTCCCATTAGGGTATCTCCGGATCATAGAATCCTTGCGTCTTCCCGGAGCTTATCGCAGCTTGGCACGCCCTTCGTCGGCACTCGAACCGAGCCATTCACTGACAGGCAGAACGTAATTCAGCATTTTATCGGTTTAACCGTTAAAATCCATTTAACGTCGTTGTGTGAATACCTATACACGGCCTCAAAGAGTCCTTACTGACTCTCAGCCCTTCCCCGTCGATTCACATCAACGGGTGCATTGAAAAGCCGTTTCCGAAAAAACGGCTATGGACCCAGGGGGATTTGAACCCCCGGCCTCGGCGTTGCAAACGCCGCGCTCTTCCAGCTGAGCTATGAGCCCTCTGCTTTTTGTTTATGTTAACACTGACAATTTTACAGTTTGTTTAATAACCGCTAATTACCCCTCACGATATTTCGTTAGGAGGTGATCCAGCCGCAGATTCCCCTACGGCTACCTTGTTACGACTTAACCCCCCTTGCGAAACCTAGATTCGACTGCGGCAATAAACCACAGCCTCATCCAAACCTCACTCGGGTGGTTTGACGGGCGGTGTGTGCAAGGAGCAGGGACGTATTCACCGCGCTATGTTGAAACGCGATTACTACGGATTCCAGCTTCATGTGGGCGAGTTGCAGCCCACAATCCGAACTTGGGACAGGTTTAGGGGATTGACTACACTTCTCAGTGCCGTTACCCATTGTCCTGACCATTGTAGCCCGCGTGTAGCCCGGATAATTCGGGGCATGCTGACCTACCGTTGCCCATTCCTTCCTCCTCTTTAGCAGAGGCGGTCCCAACAGTGTCCCCATCATTCCGGAGAACATGCTGGCAACTGTTGGCGTGGGTCTCGCTCGTTGCCTGACTAAACAGGATGCTTCACAGTACGAACTGACGACGGCCATGCACCTCCTCTCAGCTGGTCAAACAAAGTCTTCAACCTGGTTATCATTCCGCTGTCTTATCCGGTGAGATTTCCGGCGTTGAGTCCAATTAAACCGCAGGCTCCACCCGTTGTGGTGCTCCCCCGCCAATTCCTTTAAGTTTCAGCCTTGCGACCGTACTTCCCAGGCGGTACGTTTCACGGTTTCCCTTCGGCACCCCGGAGACTCGTGGTCACCGGCACACCTAACGCACATCGTTTACGGCTGGGACTACCCGGGTATCTAATCCGGTTCGCTCCCCCAGCTTTCGTTCCTCACTGTCGAAGCCGTCCTGGTGAGATGCCTTCGCCATCGGTGGTCCCCCGGGGATTACAGGATTTCACTCCTACCCCCGGAGTACCTCTCACCTCTTCCGGTTCCTAGAACAACAGTTTCTCTTAAACGCCTGCAGGTTAAGCCTGCAGATTTCCCAAGAGACTTATTATTCAAGCTACGAACGCTTTAAGCCCAATAAAAGTGGCCACCACTCGAGCCGCCGGTATTACCGCGGCGGCTGGCACCGGTCTTGCCCGGCCCTTTCTTCGGATGCTTTTTAGACATCCGGACAGCCCGCATATACGGGCACTCGGGGTTCCCTTATCACAGTTTCCTGCATTGTAAAGTTTTCGCGCCTGCTGCGCCCCGTAGGGCCTGGAATCGTGTCTCAGATTCCATCTCCGGGCTCTTGCTCCCACAACCCGTACCGATTACAGGCTTGTTGGGCCACTACCCCAACAACAACCTAATCGGCCGCAGATCCATCCTAAGGCGCCGGAACTTTCGGTTAAAGAACATTCCAGTATCTTTAACCTATGGAGTATTATCCCCAGTTTCCCGGGGTTATCCTCCACCTTAGGGCAGGTTATCCACGTGTTACTGAGCAGTCTGCCGAGGGTCTTAACCCTCTCAACTCGCATGGCTTAATCGAACCCCGATAGCAGTGACCTCTGGCAGGATCAACCAGAATTAATTGTTTGAAGTACTTACACTTCGGCACACTATCGATATTTCACTAGTTTATCTAAAAGGAATTAGCGGTTATTAAACAAATTTCCGCATTGTCAGTGCCAACGTCAGAACCGACACCCCCATCCGGGTGCTTTCGGTTCTCCATCTAAGAATCGAGGTAACAATGTTAGATTTATTGTTATATAAACACATTGTTTTACGATTTACAAAAAGCAGAGGAAAGCATATCTCAGCGAATCCATCTTAGCTTACTTCCACCCTGTGAAAAAACTCACAGGACTCCCGAATTAAACGTTACAGCCACCCTGAGGCGTCTGTTCCCGTAATACTTCGGCCTTACAATGTTGTCTGTCGCCACATATAAACCCTTCGTGAATGTGAGAATTATTGGAACATATCCAACAGATCCAAACCGGAAAATTAAAATATTGAATTTGAATTTCACCCCTAAAAGCAACCACCACCACCCAATCGCGCAAATCTACAACAAAGTGTGATGATAAAATCTCATTTTGGATAACTCCAGCATAACCCGCCAAACCCCTGAATAATTCCGGATAACAGGAAACATCCCACAAACTTATTTCCACCAAAAAGACATAAACCTGATTATGATACTTGAAGAGAGAATTTCTTTTTACGATGAAGAGGATGCTTCCGAATTTATTGATTTTCTTAAAAAGGAAGGTTGCAAAGCTCAGAAACAGACATATAGTGAAGGCATTATTGAAGAAAATCTGGTAGGAAAAGTAAAAGATATCATCAACTGGCTTGAAGAACCCGAAACTTCTGAATACTATATTCTTGAAAATGACCTGGAAAGTGCAAAAGAACAGCTCAGGAATATAGTAATAAATGTTAATAAAATAACTGAAAATCAGAATGCCGGAGAAGTGCTTTTTAAAAACGAAAATATAGAAGAATCAAAAGAACTTTTCTTAAAAATTTACAAAGAAAAATATGAATCCTATATTGAACAATTTAGTGACGATTCTGAAGAATCTACAGAAGAGACAGTAACAAACGACGATATTAAAGAACCAAAAAAATTATCAGAAGCAAAAAATACTGAATCTGACAACGAATCTCCAGGCAGTGCTGAATTAGCAGAGACTGAAAAATTGCAGGATCAAGAATTAATAGATAATCCACTTGATGAAATAGAAGTTCCGGAGTTCATATATTACAATATGCTCATAGAGCAGGGATTTGTCGAAAAATCTGAAGAGGGATATATCGCACCAAAAGAAATTGACAGTGGAGATATACAGATAAATTTAACATTACATAGAGTGAATCTGCCGGAAGACTTCCAGGCAGGAGAAATTGTCAGGCAGATGCACTACGAACTCACAACAAAATATCTTGTTAAAATTGACCCATCAGTTCACCTGTACTGCAATAATGAAGAACTGATTGATCTGATATATGAACTGGATTATGATGAGGATGAAGCCATACAGCTGATCAAGAACCTCAGCATAAAAAAACATATAATCTACAGATTATTAGATGTTGTATCTGAGAATAATGGAATTCCAGTAGAGGAACTTGCAGAGGAAATTAATGAGACAGCAATCAGAAACACAGAAGATAACTCCGGATTCGACATTACACTTACTGATAAGGAAATTTCAATGATTGTCTCCGAACTCCGGAAAATTGGTATATTATCCGGCACCGATAAAAAAATTAAACTGGCCGATAAAAAAAAGAGAAGACAGAGATAATATCTGAGCTTTCTGACAACCGGAATTTCTGCGGAGAAATATTTACCACCAATTTCTTTTAAGCAGACATTTTCCACAGCATTCCCGGAAATTTTCAGATTAAGAAGCATATCCGCAACCAAATATTACAGAGTATAACAGAATCAGAGGAAAATAAATGAATTTTAACGAAATACAAACAGGAAGACTCCTTCTTATCCCGGCAACTGCTGAAATATTTGAATTTGAGCTGGAGAAAAAAGAAATCCCCGATGTCCTGAAAGATATATATATCCCGGAAAACTGGCCACATGAATCAGTCACCAGAGATGTTCTTGAGTTATTTTTTGAACTCGCAAAGCAGGAGAAGATATATACATTTTACTGGGTCATGAGAGATATTTCTGCAGAGAACAGAGTTAAGACCCATAAAACACTCATTGGAAGCGGCGGATTCATATCACAGGAAAACGGAAATTATGAGCTTGGATATTCAGTCATTGAACAGTTCCGGAACAGAGGATATGCCACAGAAGCAATAAGGGCAATGATCAGATGGTCCAAATATTCAGGATTATCAGGGAAAATAATCGCAAATACAGAACCCGGAAACAATCAGTCAATAAAAGTTCTTGAAAAGAACGGATTTGTACCATTTGCCAATGAAGCAGATTCAGCGGAAACAAAAAATACGGAATATACGTCAGATGGAGAAGAAATCCTGAAATTTATTTATTCTGATAAGAGCAGTAAATAATCAGATACACTCTGAGATTCAGGGATATATAATAATATGCGCCGACCGAGACTCGAACTCGGGTTTAAGCGTTGGCAACGCTTAGTGATAACCACTACACTATCGGCGCACAAAAAATCAACAGAATTAAATTTAACTGACAAAACGGAAGATACCGTATTCGGACGTATTGTCTGATGCGCCGACCGAGACTCGAACTCGGGTTTAAGCGTTGGCAACGCTTAGTGATAACCACTACACTATCGGCGCACAAATATTTCCTAAATTACCAGTTGCTTTTGTGCCTTGCACCCGTGGTGCTCTACAATATAAGCAGGTGAAATTTATAAATCTGTCGAAATTAACTTCAGAATCAGAAAAATTAACGGGAAACTAAAATAAAGCAAATGGAAATCAGAAAAGACATCAATATAAAGATAAATCCAAAAATAAACAGACAGAACCGAAAATTATCAGGAACCAAAAATTTGGAAATCAGCAAAATAAATAGAAATAAGATCAAAAAATCTCATAGAGAAACTGAAAATTATCAAAAAAACGGCAGATAAATATCCCCTCCACAGTACAGCGCAGAAGACAATACTCAGAACTTCACCATAAACAGATATTACCCGGATCAGTTCATACAAAACCACCAGGAAAGTATGAATAAATTTTAAAGATATCCCGATCAAATCATATTTATGATACCCCTGATCCATGACTTTACCGGAAAAAGGGTTACAATATTCGGCGGAGGGAAAGTCGGATTCAGAAAAGCCGGCTATTTTTCAGGCGAATCTGAACTTACAATAATAAGCGGAAGTTTCCTTCCGGAATTCAAATCAATACAGGCAAAACTTCTGAAAAGAGAACTCTCCGGATTAACAGACATACAGACGGACTCAAATCCACCGGACAAAGTTCCAATGGACAAAAATTCAGTGGAAAAAAAATCACAGAATAAAAAATACGGCACAGAAAAAGAAAAATTCGATCAAAATACAGAAATCTCTGAAATAATACAAAACTCTGCACTTGTAATTGCTGCAACGTCAGATAAATCAGTCAATAATAAAATCGGCGAAATATGCCGGACTGAAAAAATCCCGTTCAACAATGCAGACGGAGAACCGGGGGACATAATAATTCCTTCAATTATTAAAGGCGAAAACTACACAATCGCAGTCACAACCGGAGGAAAAAGCCCCGGCATTTCAAGGCATATCAGAATACTCCTTGAAGAAAAATTCAAAAACCTTGACGGAATGATCGAAATAACGGAAGAGACAAGAAAACGCTTAAAAGAGACAATTGAAGATCAAAGCGAGAGAAACGGAATAATCAGAGAAATCCTCAGTGACAAAACCGCCTGGGAACAACTCGAAAAGGACAAAAATTCTGCAAGAGAATACATACACGGAAAATACCTCGCATGAAATACAAACTGCACACAGATATTGCATTCGCAGGAATATCCCATCACAACTCTGACATCTCAGAACTGGAAAAATTCCGGTTTGAAGAAGAGACAGACTTTCTGAACAATGCAAGAGAGCACTTCAAGGGAGTAGTGCTGCTTCAGACATGCAACAGAATAGAAATATTCGTACAGGGCGATGCAGAAACCCTCAAAAACTACCTGACAGATAACGGAAGAACCGGGTTCTGGCTCAAAGAAGGATGTGAGGCCTTAAAGCACCTCCTCTACCTTGCTGCCGGAATGGATTCCATGATAGTCGGAGAGGACCAGATTCTTGGACAGCTCAGAAAATCCCTTGCACAGGCGCAGGAGGCAGGCACATCATGCCCTGTCCTTGACCTCTGCATTACAAAGGCAGTCCATGCCGGAATTGAAGTCAGAAAGAGAACAAACATAAACAACGGCGCGGTCTCAATCGGATCGGCGGCTGTCAAACTTGCAGAAGAACTTATCGGCACACTCTCCGGAAAGCACATCCTTGTCGTAGGGGGCGGAGAGATGGGAAAACTGGTTGCACAGGCACTCTCGGCAAAAGAGCTGACAGCCATATATGTTACAAACCGGACATTTAAACGGGCAAAAATCCTTGCCGAAGAGATCGGCGGCAAAGCCGTAATGATGGATGAACTTTACCACTACATCTCACTATCAGACGTAGTAATCTCATGCACAGGAGCACCTCATCCGGTAATAAAAACAGAACCACTGAAAGAGGCCCTGGACAGGATCCGCTGGCCGCTTGACGAAACAAAAAGGCCGCTCATCTTAATAGACATTGCACAGCCAAGGGACATTGAGGAGAAAGCCGGAGATATTAATAGTGTAAAACTCTTCACAATTGATGACCTTAAATCTGTCAGCAATGAAAATATGAGGCTCAGGCGAAAAGAGGCTGAAAATGCCGAAAAATTTCTCCTCGAAGAGCACAGGCAGTTCATATCCCTCATCAACCGTGCGGCTGCAAACGAACCGCTCGCTGACCTGCATACATGGGCAGAGGCTATAAGAGTCAGAGAGAGGGACAGGGCAGTCTCAAGAATAGGAAAAACAGAGAACAGTGTTTCCGAAGTGATAGACGACTTAACAAAAGTCCTCGTAAAAAAACTGCTGAGCGATGCAACGGTAGCAGTAAGAGGATGTGCAGAATCGGGTGACATCAGATCAGCTGAAAATCTGGTTCTGGCAATAACAAGAGGAAGAACATGTACCCGCAAAGAAGACTGAGAAGACTGAGAAAGAGACATATCCAGCCTTTGTTTAAGGAGACAGTCCTTACAAAGGACGACCTTGTAATGCCGCTCTTCTTCGATGAGACAATCGAAGAAAAAAGAGCAATTGAATCAATGCCGGGACAGTACAGATACCCGCTCTCATCAGCAGGAATTGTGGCACAGAGAGTTCAGTCAGCCGGAATAAGATCAATAATTCTCTTTGGAATCCCAAAAGATAAGGATTCAGAGGGAACTTCCGGCTGGACAGAGAACGGAGTTATCCAGAGGGCAGTCAGGGAGATCAAAAAGGAAGTCCCGGAGATGGTTGTAATAGCCGACACCTGCGCCTGCGAATATACAGACCACGGGCACTGCGGGATAATCGGAGATACACCCTGCGGAACTGACCTGTTAAATGATGAATCACTTGAAGTGATGGCAAAGATTGCAGTATCGCAGGCAAAGGCCGGTGCAGACATCATTGCCCCGTCCTGCATGCTTGACGGAATGGTGGCAACTATAAGAGAAGCACTTGACCTGGAAGGATTCACTGAGACACCAATAATGTCATACTCAACGAAATTCTCAAGTGCACTTTACGGCCCGTTCAGGGATGCAGCAGACTCCGGCATGTCATTCGGAGACAGATCGACATACCAGATGGCACCCGAAAATCCAGGCGAGGCATTTTTTGAGTCAGAAACTGACCTATACGAAGGTGCTGACATACTGATGGTAAAACCGGCTGGATTTTACCTTGACATAATATCGTCAGTAAAGACGCTTGGACTTCCCCTTGCCGCTTATCAGGTGAGCGGGGAATATTCAATGATCAAAGCCGCAGCGGCAAACGGATGGCTTGATGAAAAAAAGGTCGCTCTTGAAAGTCTCATAGCAATCAAGAGGGCAGGGGCAGACCTGATAATAACATATTTTGCAGAAGATACAGCGAGGTGGCTAAATGAAAAGCAGTGAACTATTTGAAGAAGCAAAAAAGCTGATTCCCGGTGGAGTCAGCAGTCCGGTAAGGGCAATAAAACCATATCCATTCTATGTGGAGAGTGCAGAAGGATCAAAATTAAAGACAGCAGACGGCGAAGAACTGATTGACTGCTGCCTCGGCTACGGCCCGTTAATCCTCGGCCATGTAAATCCGGTTGTAAAATCAGCAATTGCAGAGCAGATTGAAAAAGGGTGGCTGTATGGCACACCAACTCCATCTGAGCTGGACCTCTCCCGGATGATTATAGCGGATCATCCGTCCATTGATATGTGCCGCTTTGTCTCAAGCGGTTCTGAGGCAACTATGGCAGCAATCCGCCTTGCCAGGGGTTTTTCCGGCAAAAAAGACATAATCAAGATTGAAGGCGGATTTCACGGAGCTCATGACGGAGTGCTGATAAAAGCCGGATCAGGCGCAACAACGATGGGCGTTCCTGACTCTGCCGGTGTAATAGCAGATATAGTAAAGCACACCGCACAGGTGCCCTACAATGACACCGAATCCTTAACAGAACTTATAGAAAAGAATAACGACATCGCCGCCTTCATACTTGAACCTGTAATGGGCAATGTAGGGCCGATTCTGCCAAAAAAAGGTTATCTGCAGGAAGTCAGGAAAATTACGGAGGAGAACGGCGTACTTCTCATCTGTGACGAGGTTATCTGCGGATACCGCCTTGGAATCGGTGGTGCACAGGTAAAATTCGGCATCAAACCTGACATTACGACTCTTGGGAAAGTAGCCGGAGGCGGACTTCCGGTTGGGATATTCGGCGGAAGAAGAGAGATAATGGAGATGGTCGCACCGTCCGGCCCTGTCTATCAGGCAGGCACATTCAGCGGAAACCCGCTCACACTTGCCGCAGGAAAGGCCGCAGTCGGCTACCTGCGTGAAAATCCTGAGATATACGTAAAACTCGAAGAGAATATCAGGGTAATAAAAGAGTCCCTTCCGGAAAAATACCAGTCCAGATTTGTAAATGAAGGCTCAATGTTCAAACTCTTCTTCAGGGACACACCGCCTCAGAACTACATAGAGGCAAAGGAGAGCGACACAGAGGCATTCTCATTATTCTGGAAGAAGATGCTCAAAGCCGGAATTTTCCTGCCTCCTGCACAGTTTGAGACAAACTTCATCTCAACCGCACATTCAGATGCAGACATTGAAAAAATTGCCGGAGCATATTCAGAATGCCTCTGATCGCAGGCACAAGAGGATCAGAACTTGCTCTTGTACAGACCGAAAAGGTCTGTGCAATGCTCTCAGATCTGGGCATAGAAACGGAGATAAAGATAATAAAAACCGAGGGTGACGCAAATACAAAAGTCCCCCTTCACAAGGTAGGGGGTCAGGGAATATTTGTCCGGGCACTCGATGATGCCATCACCAGAGGTGAGGTTGATTTTGCAGTCCACAGCATGAAAGACATCCCCGCCGCAAGGCCGGAAGGTGTCAGGACATGTGCAATACTCAAACGCGATTCTCCGGCAGACTTCCTCGTTCACGAATGCCCGCTTGAGGAGATTAAGGTTGTTGGCACCTCAAGCACAAGAAGGCGTGCCCAGCTGATGCGTGGCAATCTCAATGCAGAGATTAAGGAACTGCGTGGGAATGTAGATACAAGGCTTAGAAAGCTAAAGGAAGGAGAATACGATGCAATAGTCCTTGCCGAAGCCGGTATGCAGAGGCTTGGACTTAATCTTCCGGGCACAAGGCTTCTTCCGCAGTGGTACGTTCCCTCCCCAAACCAGGGCACAATAGCGGTTGTCTGCCGGAATGACGATGACCTTGCCGCACAGTTTGAAACAATAAACCACATTCCGACAGAGAAGGATACTGCAATCGAAAGGGTAGTGATGGAAGAGATTGGCGGAGGCTGCTATACTCCGCAGGGAGTCTATTGCGAGAGCGGATTTTTAATAGCCGAAGTGCTCTCCCTTGACGGCAGCCGCTATGAGAGAATAGAGGATGGCGGAGGATCTCCGCAGGAAGCACGGTTTATCGGACAGAAACTGAAAAGTCTTGCCTTTGACCTTATAGAAGAGGCACGGGTAAGCCTTGGTCTGGAATATTAAATACTCCCATAGATTCAGAATAATCACAGAAATAACAGAATTATCAAGGATTAAAATAAAATGACCGGAAAAGTGTATCTTGTAGGATCAGGCCCCGGCGGTCTTGACCTTATGACATTTAAGGCACGCGAGGTAATCGACAGTGCCGATGTAATACTTTATGATCAGCTGCCCGGAGAAGAGGTCATAAACAGCCTTCCCGATGTCGAGAAGGTTGATGTCGGAAAATACGGCGGAAAACACACCAGAGAGCAGGACGAGATAGAGAACCTGATGGCAGAGTATGCTCTGAAAGGCAAAAACGTGGTCCGGCTTAAAGGCGGAGATCCATTCCTCTTCGGGCGTGGCGGAGAGGAGATGGAATATCTCCGGGCAAAGGGCATAGAAGTCGAGACAGTGCCGGGTATCACAAGCGGAATTGCAGTGCCTGAAAATGTCGGCATTCCTGTTACTCACCGGACATTTGCGTCTCAGGTGACCTTTCTGACAGGGCATGAAGATCCGACAAAACCCGAATCAGCAATAAACTGGAGATGGCTTGCCGAATCTCCGGGAACAATAGTAATTCTTATGGGTGTCAAAAACCTGCCCAATATAACCAAATCGCTCATTGAAAACGGCATGGACAGCGACAAACCGGTAGCGATAATTGAGAGGGGATTTAGGGCCGATCAGAGGGTTACAACCGGAAAATTATCCGATATTGCAGATATTGCAAAAGAGAGAGGAGTCAGACCTCCGGCAATAATCGTTATAGGTGAAGTGGTATCCCTCTACAGGGAATAACCTTTTTTAATACATTATTTTCAGAATTATTGCGTTATTTTCCGGGGACATTCAGAGTTTAAACCCCCGGCAAAAACGAAGAAGAGAAAGCAGCATAATGCCGCCCTCATTCATAGCCAATCATTTCATTGTGAGATTCTTTACCGGAATCACCTTCATTAAGGATGTCATCGGGCAGTTCTTCCTCATATGTATATAGCATAACTCCACCAAAGTATCCTGAGAGCATATTGTAAACTATCACAAACAAAACCCCGATTCCAAGACCCGCCATTCCGGAAAAGAGAGAGCAGAAAAGTGAATTAACAATTGCATCCAGAACCGTCCATTCTCCGCCGGAGAAGGCAATAAAAAATGAAGGTGGCAGAATCAGCCCAAAGGCAGCAAATATTCCAATTATAAGGCTTATAACAAAACCCATGACTAATAAAACCAGCAGGCATATCTTTGACAACTGCCATACATCAAAACCAAGCAGTTCAACTTCCTTTATTACCGCCATTTACAGCAACCCTCCGGCCAACAATCTATATCAAAAAGCAATTATTTTATATTCACATCAATTTTATTAAAACAATCCGGAAATGCTGTTAATTAACGCAGTCGGATCTTCATCAAATCCGGAGTAATAACCACAATATCAAAACGAAGATAAACCTTACTTAAATAATTATGCCAACCAGAATATGAGATGATAAAAAAATCAGAATTAATAGATCTTTGAGAGATCTCCTGTATCCAGATCAAAGTATAAACCGTGAAGTTCAACTTTACCCATCTTTTCAGCCCATTTTACAATCGGATATACCCTCAGGTGCTCCAGCTGAAGTTTAACATTCTCATATTCAACCTTTCGTCTCCATTCCTTCTCACCCTCCGGAGTATCGGGTCTCTCCCCCGCCCTTTCCATCGCCGGATTTGCATTATCAAGCCATAATGGAATATATGCGTCATCACCGGCTTTACCGCAGAGTGCCTTAATTGCTCCGCAGTCTGAATGACCACAGATCACAATATCATCCACCTTAAGATGACGGATAGCATACTCAAGAACTGTTGCAAAGTTCCAGTCACTCACAGGTACAATATTGCCAATATTCCGGTGAACAAATATCTCGCCTGATTTTGCACCCGCAACCCTCTCAGGAGCTACACGGGAATCAGAACATCCAATCCAGAGCACAGTCGGGCTCTGACTCTGGGAAAGCTGTTCATAATGCTCTTTGTCCTGCTTAAAATCCTCTTCAATAAACCGTTTGTTGCCTTCAATGAATTTGTCTATCATGTTATTTCTTCCATTTTTATCTGATAGCAGTCACGCCGTAACAGACTGCCGGTGTTACAGAATATTTTGTAATAACATTAATAAATTTTCATTTAAAACATACGCAGCAGTATAGCCATCAGCAAAAAATAAGCCCAAATGCCGGAATAAATAAGATAATAAAGTGAATGACAGATAATTTCAGATAGGATTAGCTGACATCTGCATGCGCTCACATAACAAAAATGCCGGAAAAAGAAAAAAACGGAGTAACAGAAATAATCTGATTAATTCCGGATAATTATACAACAATCTCTTATTATCAGTCTTATCAGAGATATTTTGTTATCTCTTCTCTAATCAGCGGAAGTGATATCCTCCCAAGTGGTGTCAGATTTCCGTTAACCATCACAATGGGGATAGGCGGATGGTGCTCTTCAATCAGCATAATAATATCTTCAGGCACTCCGTCATCGAGAAGTGTCAGTTTCATTGTGATATTTCCACCGTAAATATGCTCAAGCCTCTCTTTAAGAGCTTCATATGCCTTCACAAGGTTCTCAGACGGTGCGCACTTCTCAAGTTCACATGTCCGGTCCCCGTCACACGGAAAAGGCCCGCATGAAGAATCTGAAAAACCTATAATCTCAATCTTAACTGCTTCAGTCATAAATTATGGTTTGAACTGCAATATAAATAGAAATTTGTTTTGATGATCCATTATAAAGTATTTTTCCGGATGGAAAGCTGCTATCCCCAGTTATTAATACCTTCCACCACCAAGGTATAATGATTAACAGATGAAAGCAGTTTTGGGTCTGGAAAACGGCGAATATATTGTCGGGAACGGTTTTGGTGCTGAAGGTTCCTGCACCGGTGAACTCGTATTTACGACCCAGATGAGCGGTTACATGGAGTCTCTTACTGATCCCAGCTATGCTGGTCAGATTCTCATGTTCACATATCCGCTCATCGGTAATTACGGAGTGGACGAGCAGAACTTTCAGAGTCCAAAGGTCAATGCCCATGGGTGCGTCGTCCATGAGGTATGTAAAAGACCGGCAGCGAATAAACCTCTAAAAACTTTTTTTGAAGAGAACAGCCTTTTGGGAATCTCAGGTGTTGATACCAGAAAACTCACAATAAAAACAAGAATTGAAGGTTCACTGAGAGCCGCACTTGTAACAGGAGATAACAGTCCGGAATATGCAGTTGAACTTGCAAGAGCTGCAAAGCCAATATCTGATATTAATCTCCTGCCGCAGGTGTCAATAAAAGAGCCATGCCGCATTAAAGGTAAGGGCAAAAGAATTGCCGTAATTGATCTTGGAATTAAGAAAAATATCGCGGTGTCATTCAGGAAACGCGGGGCTGATCTCCATATGTTCCCGTACAATGCAAAAGCCTCAGAAGTTGAGGCCTGCAAACCTGAAGCTATATTTTTCACAAACGGGCCGGGCGATCCTGCCTTCGCAACCGATGCAGTTGAATGTGCAAAGCACTTCATGGGAGAGATCCCGGTATTTGGCATCTGTATGGGCAACCAGATCCTCGCCCGCGCTTTTGGTGCTGAGACATACAAGATGAAATTTGGCCACAGGGGTTCAAACCAGCCTGTAAGGCATAAAGACGGATCGATTTATATCACAACCCAGAACCACGGCTTCGCCGTTGACAGGGACACACTGCCCGGTGACTGCGGAGTATTATTTGAAAATGTCAATGACAACTCAGTAGAGGGCATCTACTCAGATGATCTTGATGTCTATGCTGTCCAGTTCCACCCGGAGGCTTTCGGAGGTCCGCGTGACACTGAAAGTCCGGTATTTGATATGATGTACAGGAGGATTCCCTGAATATGCCGCTAAGAGATGATATTAAAAAAGTAATCCTCATTGGATCAGGTCCGATTCAGATCGGACAGGCAGCGGAATTTGATTTTTCAGGGTCACAGGCCTGCCGTGCACTGAGGGAAGAGGGAATTGAAGTAGTCCTTGTAAACTCAAACCCTGCAACCATCCAGACCGACCCTGACATGGCAGATGTAATATATGTCGAGCCGCTAAGGGCTGACGTTATTGCAAAAATAATAGAGAAGGAGAAGCCGGACGGAATTCTGAGCGGAATGGGGGGTCAGACAGCCCTCAACATGACCGCCGAATTAGCCGAGATGGGTGCACTTGAAGGTGTCGAAATTCTCGGCACTCCGCTTGAGGCAATCTACCGCGGTGAGGATCGTGAACAGTTCAGGGACCTGATGAATGAGATAGGCGAACCTGTACCAAAGAGCATCATCCTTGAATCGATGAGCCAGCTTGACGAAGCCCTTGAAACAGTCGGCCTTCCGGCGATAATAAGACCGGCATACACCCTTGGAGGCGCAGGTGGCGGAATCGCCAACAGTCCTGAGGAACTTAAGAGAATTGTCGAGCTTGGTCTTCAGAAATCAAGAATTCATCAGGTACTGATTGAAGAGAGTGTCATCGGATGGAAAGAGATAGAATTTGAGGTCATGCGTGATGCAGCTGACACATGCATAATCATCTGCGGCATGGAGAATGTCGATGCAATGGGTGTGCACACCGGAGAAAGTGTCGTTGTTGCGCCCATCCTTACACTCAGGGACGATGAATTCCAGAAGTTAAGGACAGCCTCAATAAAGATTATCCGGGCACTTGACGTTCAGGGCGGATGCAATGTACAGCTTGCATACAAAGACGGCGATTACAGGGTAATTGAAGTAAACCCGCGTGTATCACGATCATCCGCACTTGCATCCAAGGCAACCGGATATCCTATTGCCCGTGTTGCATCCAAGATTGCTATAGGGCTTCGCCTGGACGAGATCACAAACACTGTGACCGGATGCACTGCCGCATCGTTTGAGCCTGCAATTGACTATGTAGTTGTCAAGGTCCCCAGATGGCCGTTTGACAAATTCAAGGGTGCAGACAGAACCCTCACAACAGCAATGAAGAGCACCGGAGAGGTCATGGCAATAGGCCGGACTCTTGAAGAGGCCTTCATGAAATCCCTCAGGTCACTGGATACTGACATCAATGTGCACACCGACCACTCCGAAATAAGGATGCTGCTCAAACATCCGACAGACGAGCGTTTCGGATGCCTCTTTGATGCCTTCAGGCAGGGATTTTCAGTTGAGGAAGTCTCAGAACTTACAATGATTGACGCTTTCTTCCTCCAGAAGATTGCAAATATCATTGAAACTGAAAACAGGCTCAAATCAGGCAGTCCATCAGATGCAGAGATCATAAAGGCAGTTGACTATGGTTTTACACCGGAAGAAATCTCAGAGATAACCGGCCTTGATAAAGCAGCCATTATAAAGATAGCCGGAGATCCGGTGTACAAAATGGTTGACACCTGTGCCGCTGAATTTCCGGCTAAGACACCATACTACTACTCAACCCGCGGACTTGAATGCGAGATTGAGAAGAACGGAAAGGATAAGGTGCTCATTCTCGGATCAGGCCCTATCAGAATCGGGCAGGGAATCGAATTTGATTACTGCACTGTTCATGCCGTAATGGCTCTGAGGGAAGAAGGGACTGAAGTTCACATAGTAAACAACAACCCTGAAACTGTCTCAACCGATTTTGACACCTCAGACCGTCTCTTCTTTGAACCTATGAAGCTTGGGGATATTATGAACATTCTCAGGAAGGATGACTATTCCGGGGTCATGGTTCAGTTCGGCGGACAGAATTCAGTCAACCTTGCAATGCCGATTGAGAAGGCTATTCAGGAAGAAGGACTCAGTACAAAGATTCTCGGCACATCTCCGGCAGCGATGGACATGGCAGAGGACAGGGACAGATTCAGTCAGCTGCTCGATGATCTTAAAATCCCCTCACCGGCAAATGATTCTGCATACTCTGAAGAGGAAGCGTTTGAGATAGCAAAGAGAATCGGCTACCCGCTTCTGGTAAGGCCCTCATATGTCCTCGGCGGAAGGGCGATGGAGCTTGTCCACGATGACATTGAGCTTCAGAATTACATAAAAGAAGCTGTCAGGGTATCAAAGAAGCACCCTGTACTCCTTGACTCATTCCTTCAGAATGCAATTGAGATTGATGTCGATGCAGTCTGTGACGGAGAAGATGTCCTCATAGGCGGAATTATGGAGCACATTGAGGAAGCCGGTGTGCACAGCGGAGATTCGGCCTGTGTTATACCCCCCCAGTCCCTCAGTGATGACGTAATTGAGACGGTTAGGGATTACACCAGAAAGCTTGCTCTTGGCATAGGTGTCTGCGGGCTTATCAATATACAGTATGCTGTAAAAGACGATGTTGTATATGTCCTTGAAGCAAACCCCAGGGCAAGCAGAACTGTGCCTTTTGTATCGAAGGCAACCGGAATTCCGCTGGCGAAAATTGCTGCAAAGGCAATGGCAGGCATAAAAATATCAGAAACAGGATTTAAGGAGAGGAAGATCAACCACGTTGCAGTAAAGGAAGTTCTTCTTCCGTTTAACAAACTGCCCGGAGTTGATGCAGTTCTTGGTCCGGAGATGAAGAGCACAGGCGAAGTTATGGGTATTGACTATGACTTTGGACGTGCCTATTATAAGGCATGTATTGCAGCCGACAATGAGCTTCCGCTCGAAGGAACGGTATTCATCTCAGGAGGGGACGAGCATAAGAACGAACTTCTTGAGGTCGCCTTAAAACTGAATGAACTCGGCCTGAATATCCTTGCAACCAAAGGAACGGTGGAATTCTTCTCAAAGAACGGACTGGAGGCAAATCTTGTCAGAAAGGTTCAGGAAGGCTCACCAAACATCATTGATATGATGAGAAAAGGAGATGCCAAACTGATAATAAATACCCCGTCTGACAAATATTCAAGGCAGGACCATATGCAGATAATGAGAGCTGCCCTTGATTATGGCATCCCGTATATCACAACCGTACAGGCAGCCAAAGCAGCGGCACTTGCAATTGAGGTCATTAAGAAGGAAGAGGTCACAATTGAGCCGCTGAGCCATTATCACGATATGATATAAACAATATGAGATGACCAGCAAAAATATATATTAAATTTTTAATTCTTTTTAATTTTATTACTTTTTTACTTTTTTTATATTATTGCCCTGAGAAAACATTTTTCCAGAAATTCTCCGGTATTTAAGCAAATATCTATCATCAGTTATTTCTTCCATAAATCCTTCTTTGTCACTTCCTGTTTACAGTGAGGGCAGAGATATATCTCCTCATCATTTTCAGCGCGATGTATTCTTTCAATCTCCCTTGAAAATCCGGATGCTAAAATACCGGCAGGCAAAGCAAACAGTCCGATTCCGATGAGTGCAATAATACTCCCAAGAAGTTTTCCGGCTGCTGTTATGGGCACAACATCACCGTATCCGATTGTTGCAAGGGTGATTACACCCCACCACATGCCATCCGGAATGCTGGCAAATTTCTCAGGCTGTACCGAACCTTCAACCTGGTACATCAGTGTTCCGGCAACAAGAAGAACTATCATCAGGGCAGCATATGTTGTAAAAAGGGTTTTTCTCTCATTATTAATAACTCCCACAACTAAAGAAAGAGAATCTGAATATTTAACAACCTTAAGCAGCCTGAAAATTCTCAGAATAACAAGGGCTGTCAGATCTATCCCAAATAAAAGGAATGCAAAGTAAGGCAGTATTACAAGCAGATCAATGAGTGCAAAAGGGGTCATTGCCCAGCGGATTCTGCCCTTAACAGGTCCGGAATATCTGGGATCAGATGTGCAGGACCAGATTCTCAGGCCGTATTCAATGACAAATATAATCATTGTAATGACAGAAATGATAATAAAAAGAAGCCAGTATTTTTCAAGAACCGATCTGATACTACCCAGTATCAGCACAGCCACATTCAAAACAATTATTGCAAATATAAAGATATCAAATGCAAGGCTGACATTATCACCATCCTCTGCTACATTGAGTATCTCAAATACCCGTTTTTTTACTGACGACAGACTCATTACCAACAGAATTGGAATAAAGAAATAAATACATCTTCGCTTTTGCCCCGGAATTTTACGATCATCCGGGATGTCAGGGAGAAAGATATACAACAATACAGATATTATTCTTCAGCAGATCCAATAAACCGGCACAGTCTGAAAAATCATGATATGCCCGTAGCATATATCCATGATATGCACCACAAAAGGGATCACCATAACCGGCAGATACACCAATTCCATACTTATATAATTCAAAAGGCACAATAAACGGATATGGAAAATAACAGCGGTTATTACGAAAATATTTTCGAATATGCCGGTGCAGGACTTATCTTATGTAGCAGTAATGAAGATGTTCTTCTCTCAAACAGGGCTTTTTCGGAGATATCCGGCTACAGCAGGGATGAGATAGAGAATAATATGAAATGGCCTGATTTCATCAATCCTGATGATCTAAAATACATTTATAAAAAATACAAGCGCTTTTCAGACGATAAGGCAGGATTCTCACGGATATTTGAATTCAGACTGAAAAAAAAAGACGGTTCAGAGAGATATGTAGCCGCTACAGTCAATCACATAATAAAGGATAACACATTTGTTGCAACATTTCTCGACATTACTGAAAAAAAGGAGATGACTCAGAGCCTCAGAAGACGTGATAAAATACTTGAGGTAATTGGCAGACATTCCCGCCTCTTCCTTGAATCAGTCTCATGGAAGGAGAATATTGGAGCATTTCTCTCAGATCTCGGAGAGGCAACAGGTGTTGCCAGAATATATCTCTTTGAGAATACTGCCGACTCTCTTTCCGGAGAAATAATGATGAACGGGATATCGGAATGGACAGCAGATGGTTTTACAGGTCAGATTAAAAATCCCGACATGCAGAAATTGACATATGAGAGAGCAGGTGTGCCAAGATGGGAGAGGGTGCTGAGTAAAAAAGAGACCATATATGCTGACATCAGCGATGTTGATGAACCAGAGAGAAACAATATGGAAAAACTCGGCGTGAAATCAATGGTCATTGCTCCGGTATTCATACTTGACAGATGGTGGGGATTTATAGGGTTTGATGAATCAAAAGAAGAAAGAAAATGGACAAAATCCGAAATAGACACACTTGGAGCTGCTGCGGGAATAATCGGCTCTTCAATTTACCGCCAGGAGAGTTATGAAGAGATGCTCTCATACATGAATGAATCAGCGCTCAGGCTGAAAAACCCAACTTCCATAGTAACCGACAACCTTGAAGAGATTATAACAGATCTTCAGTCAGGAGATATTGGAAAAGAGATAATAATATCCAAACTCATAATCCAGATGAAAAATATTGAGCAGATAAATAATAACCTGAATGAACTCAATAAATCAATAATTGAGAGGAGAAAAGAAATTCCGGATTATTTCAGACGATTTATAACAGGATAGATAACAATGGATATTTTTGAAACAGATCCTGATGACGGCCGGATATATCTCGTCCTCTCTGAGGCATCACATATAAAAAAGAACAATGTAGCCCTGATTAAAGAGCTGACAGACAATAATCACAGAGTTATAATCATAACAATAAATGAACCGGCAAGTTATCTCAACGAATTATACAAAAAAGGAGGGGTCAGCCTCGACAAAGTATCATTTATAGATGCCATTTCAAAATTTGCAATGGGAAAAAAACCGGAGGGGATACCAAACGCAGTTTTTGTCAATAATCCGTCTGACCTTACCGGACTTTCGATTGCTGTCTCAAATGAACTTGCAAATGTAACCGAGGACAAAACATATGTGCTTATAGATTCAGTTAATGCCATGCTGATATACCTCTCATCTGAAAATCTTGCAAAGTTTATGCATTTTGTATCAAGCAAACTTAAAATACTGAATATATCAGGGATATTCCTCGCCATTGAGCGGGGGCTTGACCCGATAATAATATCCCAGCTTACAAGCTTTTCAGATGATGTCATTAATCTGGACGACGGGGAATGATGAAATGACCACAGAAGAACAGATTGTCCGGTACATATCCAAACCGGCCCTCACACTGACAATTCTCATTTTTCTCATTATAATGCCTGTTTCTGCCGGAGAAACTACAACCCTTCTGTGGACATTTGAAGAGCAGACAAATTTTCCTGACACGGAGATATCTCCCGATGGAAATTACATCATTGCAGGAGGTGTAAATTCCGGATTATACCTCTTAAACAGCAATGGCAGGATTATCTGGGAGAAGAAGCTGCCCTCAGCTGTAAACGGAGTTGGTATTGCTGAAAATGCAGAGATATGTGCAGCAGCAGCAAGGGGCGGGGAATTGTATGTCTATAACAGAGAAGGGAAATATCTCTGGAGCAAACAGGCCGGGGGGGAGATGTACGATGTATCAGTCTCAAAAACGGGTGAATATATAACTGCCGGATCAGATGACGGATACCTGTACCTCTTCACCGGAACAGGCGATCCCGTCTGGTCAAAGCAGCCGGGAGGAAATACCTACGGTGGTGACATATGCTCAGTTTCAATATCAGAAAACGGAGAATATATCACAGCCGGAAAAAGACTCTTCGGACTGTACCTGTACAGTCTCTCCGGAGATATGGTATGGTATCAGCAGATCTCAGAACAGGTGAATGATGTTGCCATATCCCCTGACGGAAAATATACCGGGGTCTGCGGATCAGGCGGAACAACCATCATCTACCAGATCTCCGGAGACGAAGCAGAGCGAAAAAGAAACATTCAGCCGGTAAACAGCCTCTCAATATCACGTGAAGGCAGATTCTTCGCTACCGGAGGAGAGGACTATTATGCAAGGCTTTTCAGGAGAGATGATGGTGAAATCCTGAGTTACAGGGCATCAGGCAATGTCAGGGCTGTCTCACTCTCACCTGAAGGGACGAGAATGGCAGTCGCCTCAAATGATGGCAGAATATATTTTCTGGCACTGCCGATAACCGATCCTGCCATGCCCGAACCGCCCCAGCCATGTGTGCCGGCTGAAGAACCTGCTGCCACCCTCAGTATATATTCCAGCCCTTCCGGTGCAGGGATTATTATTGACAGTACATTCTCAGGCACTACACCGGCAGACGGGATCAAAGTTAAAACCGGATCTCACAACATAACCCTCATTATGGACGGCTATACAGAATTCTGTTCTGAGGTCTCGGTCGGAGACGGAGGAAAACTGAAATTAAATGCAGAACTGACCAAAAACGAAATACCCTCCGTAGATCTCCTCTCTGCTGCAATACTGATAATTACTGCACTGCTGGCAGGATTTATCGGGTACATTCTTGGTAGAAGAGAGAAGAAGAAATTCTGGATGTGATAAAACATCCGGCTGAGAGGAAATTATTGAGGAATTTTTTATCCATTCCCCCTCATATCAGACATTATAGATACAGGTTCTGTATTTTCCGGAAATTTCATACTCAAAAATCTTTTTTTCCGGCAACATATCTTAGACCCAGAACTCTTTTAAGATCTTTCCAAACCACGGGATAAAGTCGTTCTTCCTTGACATCACACCTTTAAGCATTAATGGCTGATCCTTTGCACCGGATGCTGAGACAATATGTTCATCTGCTGATAAAAAGAGCAGGCTGCCGTCATCAAATACTGATGTAAACATTGCACCGTAAACATCCGCATTCCGGACAGCTCTGAGGTTATTTATCTCTGTTGAGATCTCATCTTTATTCTCTTCCGCAAACTCAAATGTCGGAATCATCACCTGTGAGATGACAACATCACGGCCAAACAGTTCATACTTCTTTACATCCCTCATAAGAAGTTCATTCATTGAATCGCCTTCCACCTGCATGCTTCTCTTAATCAGTTCAGTACCGAATTCAACAGGGTCAACCTCTGCAATTCCTGCAAGATAGTCCACCATTGCCCGATCCTTATCAGAAGTTGTCGAAAGGCGCAGAACCATGGTATCTGACAAAATTCCGGAGAGGAGAATTCCGGCAATATTTTTCTCAGGAGTAATGCCGGACTCATAAAACTTTCCGGCAATTATTGTGGCTGTAGATCCGACAGGCTCATTTAAGAAGCTTATAGGCTTTAATGTGGTAACAGCCCCGATTCGGTGGTGATCAATTATCTCAAGGATTTCTGCGGATTCAATGCCGTCAACTGCCTGTGTAAATTCATTATGATCCAGAAGAATGACCTGCTTCTGCACCTCATCAAGAAATGTATTCCTTGAGATCATACCCAGCAGCTTTTTATCCTCATCAACAACACAGGCGGTTCTGTACCTTGAACTTGAAACAATCTGCTTCGCATATTCAACTGAGTCGTCCTTCCTGAGAATTTCAACATCGGTTGCCATAATCTCTCCGGCAGGCAGTGAGAGGTTGATCATCTTTCCCACACCAAAGGCATCAAGCTTTGTTGCAAGAAGTGCAACTTCCTTCTTTTTTGCTGCATTGATAACTCTCTCACCTACAGGTGCTCCGTCAGCAATTATCAGTGCAGCAATCCCTGCAGAGATCAGCGCAAGCTGTGCAGGTTCATTATCTCCGACAATTGCCACATCATTTTCAGTAAGCCGGGAAAGAGTTACATGGAGCGCATCAATGGCAATGTAAACCTTGCCCTCAAAGAGATCCCTTGTAGGAACAATGAGATCAGCCTGAAGGATTCTTCCCAGTGTCTCAGGCTTTATCGGTGTTATTGAGAGCTGCTCAATCTTCTGCCTCCCGATATATGCCTGGGCAAGACCATGCTCACTCATAAGCCCTTTAAGCCGCCCCTCTGAATCGGTAACCGGAAGATTTCGCACATTATTCTCATCCATCATCTCAATTATATCAATTGTGGGAACATCCTCACGTGCGCTTATTGAATAAATAAAAGGAAGATCTGAGATATTAGGCTCAACACTGTCGATTAATTCAGGAGCAGAAAGACCGAATTTGTCAAGCGCAAATTCAGTCTCATTACTGATTTCCCCGCATCTGACCGGCAGATACTTCCCCGGCGATTTCTGATTTAAAAAACTGGAATACCCTATTACACTCGAAATTGAGTCGGTATCGGGATTTTTGTGCCCGATTACATAAACATGATTCATAAAAATCTCCGGCAGTTTCTGATGCAGATAAATTGATTTATATCAATAAGATAATTTGGGTATTTTGCCGGATCAAAATAGCACATATAAATGCACCACCATAATATCCGGCAATAATACATCAAATAATATATGCAATTATGGGAGGGAAAACAATATAAACAATTATAGCAAACACACAACATAAATGATTATGACAAACACACAATATAAACAATTATGGCAATTACAGTAATGATATGGAAGACACCTCCTGATTTTAACCCGAATACCTGTTTAGCTCAATCTGCATAGGATAATATAATAAACAGATCAACCCTGACATCCATAATACAGAAATTCCGGAATAAAAAAACTGAAAAATCAATTGGAAAAATCAATTGGAAAAATATATATGGGAAAACAATAAAGACTGATTAACGGAGTGATAATTTTGGATATAGTTAAAATTCCAAAAATGGAAAAAGAAGAATATGACAGGTTGATCTCAGACGGATATATCTGCCGCATTGCATTTCAGGGGGAAAAATACCCGTATCTGGCACCATTTCTATATGTATTTGACGGAAAATTCCTGTATTTCCTGTCAACCAAATACGGGCGCAAGAATGATCTGTATAAACAAAATCCGCATGTCTCAGTCGAAGTTGAGAGATATACAAAAGATCTCTCATGCTATACCTTCATGACAATGCAGGGTTATATCATCCAGGAGGAGGACTCAATCACAAAAAAAGAGGTCAGGAATATGTTTGTCGATATGATCAGAAAGAACAGTCTGTCACAGAATATTCTTGCAGCCCTTGGGCATGACCCATCTGACGAAATTGAATCCATTGCAGCAGAAGAGAGATCAAACATCTGGAAACTTACCGGCGTAACAGATATTGTCGCACTAAAGAACATCTGAGAATGTAATATCAGAACTGCCCGGAATAACCAATAATTATTCTGAATTGTTCAGAATCATACCAACATTTACTTTTTTTCAGAATAACCAGACTTCCGGAGTTCATCAGAATAAGAGTTTCCAGGATTATATATAGGCTCAATTGGGATAATTCCACTAAATAAAAGATATTACAACCAGCTTCCGGCACTGCCGGGTATAATTCAAAGAGTGGGGAGACCTTTATTATTGCTGATGCCAATATCACAGATTATACTGATTACACAGACTGAAGCAGACAGGAATTATTTAAAAGTAAACTGCCAGCAAATGCAGATACATAGTAGAAATAACCCACAAATCAGGAGGTTTGGAAATGTCAGAAGATATAATACTGGAACTGGATGAAAAAAACTGGGAAAAAAAGATTGAGAACAGCAAAAAACCTGCCATTGTAATGTATTACAGTGAATCATGCTCACACTGCCGGACAATGAAACCATATTTTGAAAAATTTGCCGGAGAATACGGCGACAAAATAATCTTTGGAAGGATTGACGTTGGCAGATCGTCATGGATAAGGGAGAGATACGGGGTCATGTCAACACCAACATTCAAGTATTTCTGCGGGGGAAAACCAGTATCAGATCTCATAGGAGCTGTATATCCAAAAGTCCTTGAAAACATGATCAGGGATATGATAAAACACGGTAAAGAATGTGCAGACAGATCTTCAGAGATAGATTATGAGATAACCGGATATGCCTGAAGAACAAATACTATTCTGATTTTTATGATATATTCAGAGAAGAGACTGGATATTCTCGAAGAGAAGACAGGATACAGATTTGTCAGCCGGAATTTACTGGAAAAGGCACTCACGAGGCTTGCATTCGGAAAGGAGAACAATCTTCCGGACGGGTGGAATATGGATCACCTGGCAACGCTTGGTGATGCGGCAATCGATCTGGTGGTAATAGAGCATCTTATAAACTCAGGGATAAGTGAAAAAGGAAAGATATCAGTTACAAAGACCAATATTGTCAATATGAGTATTCTGAGAAAACTTGCCGAAGAACTTGAACTGAAAGACTTTGTATTCTGGGGAAAGGGAGAGGAGATACAGCATGTATGGACCTCAGGAAGAGTACTTGCGGAATGTATGGAAGCATTTGCAGGCGCAGTCTATATTGACGGCGGGATTGAAAATTTAAAAGAATTCCTGAAAAATTCCGGACTATACGAGATGTACAGTCCTGTCTGACTTTCCAGACAAAAAGTCCACCTGATTAAACTGCATATTGTCGAATAGGGAGGAAGTGTTACCACCTCCCCCCCTTCCAAGAACCAGTACTTGCAGCTTTCACCGCATACGGCTCACGCATTCCACTACCCGTTAGCGGGCGGCAGTGCAAAATAAGATAATTTAGTTTGGATCCATGGCGTTTGTCTTCTCATTCTCTCCTTTCTTTCGAGGAAATATTTCCTGTCAAGATAGGGATTAGCATTAAGCTTTGGGCAAGAATGTCTACGGATGGGAGCTTCCGAGAATTGTATTAACGTATTCTCTTCTGTTTTGAAAACCCATTTTCTTTTGCCTTCCACATGCCAATATTTACTTGCTACCCATTTGCGACCTTTGTTAGTGTGTCGACGTTTACCCCATTTCCAGGTTACTGTCCAGAGATAGTGATCTAATTTCTGGAAAGTTTCCTTGGCTGCATTATGACGATGATAATTTACCCAACCTCGTATGGTTGGATTTAATACCTTTATCAATTCCTCCTGAGACCATGCTCGGGCTTTTTTAACTTTAGTCCTAATTTTATCAGTAATTGACTTGATTGATTTCTCCGATGGTTTAATGAGGAGTTTTCCTTTATATTTCCGGAAATTGTACCCCAAAAAGTCAAAGCCATTGTTGATATGAGTAATCAACGTTTTCTCTTCCGATAATTCCAGGCCTCTTATTGCGAGGAATTCTTTTATTATCTCCTTTGCTTCTTTTGCGATTTCCTCTGTAGGTGCAGTGACCAGAAAGTCATCTGCATAGCGAATAAAGTGAACTTTCATATTTTGGAATTGTTCATCAAGAATATGTTCAATTCCATCGAGTGTCATATTCGCAAGAATTGGAGACACAAGGCCTCCTTGTGGAGTACCTTTATCTGTCGGAAAGAGAACATTATCAAAGACAAATCCCGATTTTAGGAACTGTGTAAGGATTGATTGATCCATAGGTATGTGTTCCTTAAGCCACACATGGTTAATATTATCAAAGCATCCCCGGATGTCTCCTTCCAGAATCCATATGGATGATGTCTTTCTTCCTAAGCACGTAAATGCATATTCTGATGCATCCTGTGCTGATCTGAAAAGTCTAAATCCAAATGAACGTGGGTCTGCTGTTGTTTCTGCGATTGGTTGTAGGGCCAATCCATAGAGAGCCTGCATTGCCCGATCATACATGGATGGAATTGAGATTGGTCGCTTTGTTTTCTTACCAGGTTTAGGGATATAAATACGTCGTAATGGTTTTGCACAGTAATTTTTGTCTGTGAGGCTCAGAACTGCCTGCATCTTTGCAGATGCTGAGTTCCAGATTTCTCCGTCTATGCCGGGTGTACGCTTACCTTTGTTCCTATGGCGTCATTATTCGGTTGGAAATATTGAATTTTGATAGCCATTTTTCAGCTGAACGTCCACCTTCAAGCAAGTTTATGAATTCTTCCAAATACTCCAATCTCTTACTGTCAGAATGTACAATTTCTTTATGTGCATATGGCCTCACCAGTTCACTTGCACTGCTGATCTCTTCAGCTGTAATATCCTGTATCTCTCGAATAAAATCTTTTATGTCATAGAGAATTTCTCTCACATAAGTTTCATTCTCAAGGTTTGAGAAAATGGCCATTAGTGCACCATATTGTGCCATTTCGTTTGTAGTTCTATTTCTTCCGGTTCGTCTTCGTATGTGCATTCTACTCCACCTATGGCCGCGTTCTTCAATATTATTATCTCTCATAATGTCAACTACATTACCAAATGTGTCTTTTACTTCCACAAAAAGTTCATCCATGTGTTTTCTGCAGTTGTTTGTTATTTGCCTTGCTCCGCGGAGTAATTCGCCCCCTTTGGTTACTCCATCTATGTCAATGGCATTCAGAATGATCTCAAAATCGTCTCTCATATTTTGAGCATTTGTGGTTATCATATCACTTCCATTTTGACTTAAGTGCCTGCCAACCCTTAAAGTAATCCTCACTTTCTCAAACCATTCCCATATCTTTTGAATTTTAGAATATTGGGAGTTTATGCCTGCATTGTTTGTGATATCATCTAATTTTTCAGAAAACTCCTTAATTTCACATACGTTAACTTTATGGGCCATATTCCATTCTAATATTTTGTGGGCCATTATTTGGACATCTAAAATTCTATTCATTATTTCAAAGTAGGGTAAACCAAATGGGTAATTTGAACTCCTTTCACGGCAGATAAGAAGATGCTCTATAGCAAGAATAATCCATTTTTGCTCTGCGAAGAATATATCTTTTTCAGAACCATGATGTTTTATTGCACTGAGGTCCCCTTTCATTTTCTTGATTTGACTTAGGATCCTCATTTTCACAATATCTTTGCGAAAAGTAGAGTATCTGGTTTTAAAAATGGTTTTACCAAGATTTTTAACGAAGTGATACTGACAAATTTGGTGCTTTACGTCAGGAAAAATCTCAAATGCTGCATCTCGAATCTGCTTGCTCATATCTCTAACAATGACTATTGGGTCCCCCAATAGTGATTTTAAGTTATTCAGGAAGATTTTAACATATTTTTTGCTCTCTGTTGGTATAATTTGGGCATCCATTGTAATTCCTGTATCCCCGTCCTTTGCCATAAAAACAATTTCATTTCCTGCTTCTCCGGTCCCATCCAGGTGAAGCTTTGCGCCACCTTCTCTCTCAAAAAAGGACTTCATTTGAGGCATATGTCTTTTGTGCAGAGCATAGAACCTTAACAAAAGCTCTTTAGACAGATTAGATATTTCACCAGTTGAAATACTAATTCCTCGAGATAAAAGAATGGTTCTTATTTCATCTCTTTGGAAATCAAAAAGAAATCGCAATAAACCAACAGCAACCATTATTTTAGTATCAAAGTTGCGTCCGGCAGGGCATATTTGATTGAAAATTGAGATTAATGGTTCATTACACGCACCATGTTCTTTACAGTATTTATAAACTATATTAAACCTGATCTCTCCCGATAATGTTTTAACTATTCTTTTAGCTGCTTTTTGGACGTAGAGTCTTTTTTTACAGACTGGGCATCTGTTATGGATTTTTTTGAGTTCTTTGGGTGGGAAAGGGAAATAGAGTACGTTTTTTTTCCAAAGTCGTAGGTAATACCTACACTCTTAAGGGATTCACGCGAGACAGGGTGTCCCATATTTTCCAACATATCTAATACCTCATTTGGAGTTAATTCTCTTTCAGTTAGTTGATTGGCTAAAAAAGAAAAATGGTCTTTATCTATAGTAAAATTATTTGGAAAAGATGGATCAGTCCCTAAAGGTCGGATGTATCGCTGGACAACTTTTCCATCAATTCGAACAGATTCAACTTCAGCAAAGTAGGTCTTAACATCTCCATTTTTGTTGTGACGAGTGTATTTCCGTATGTATGACACCCATAGTGATATATATCACCACATATATGAAACCATTGATTTAGAATTGAAAGTCAGATCAAAATTTAAAAGGAATGTAGGCTGTTTTGAGAGGGATTTAGGGAGTTATAAATCCAACTCTATTTTGACGCCATAGCTTTGTTCTGTGTAACAATTCGTACAGCCAGCAATTTTGCTGATCTTGAATGAGTTAACAGGTAAGAAAGACGTTTCACCAAATTCCAATTTTCTTCTTTTGTTGCCTTTGCAATCCGGATCTGTAGCCGGTTAACAGTGTCTCTTGTTTTGTCCCAGTCAATGGAGTTCCATTGCCGGGCAAGATCCCTGTCAGTATGTTTCTCGCAATTATGCGTCGTTGAATGACATACTTTCATAAGTTTACCTTCCTTCATTGCTTAGGAATACCTGTCCCACGTCAGCACCCTTTCAGGTCGAGGCAACAACCCCTATCCTGCCCGTTACGGCAGGCCTTAGCTTTTTAGGACATCCTGTTCCGTCTATACCATTTGTCGGTCTCACGACTTCCATACCCAAATTGGGAGTATATACGGATTACCAAGTTCCATAACATAGATAATATAGATGCTTTAGGAGCCATCTTTAGGCCGGGAACCATCTGTTCGTTTGTTATATTGTCAGCGTTTCCAACATAACCTGATTCCATACCATTTTGGTTCGGGCGTGTCAGTCTAAATACGCCTGTCTCAGTTTACGACCCATACGATGATTCAGCGTTTGCTTCTCCATGGCATCCTTTCTCTGGCAGATTGATCAGGTTAGACTCCTGATTTTCTCCACGTTGTCCCACAGGCTTCACACAATTCCGTTACCAGAAATGCATGCTGCGGTAGAGATATCCCAAACGAAATGGATAGCTTTACGCAATCTATGTTACAGCTTTTCTTGTCGCACCCACTTCAACTGAACAGTGACTCCGCCCGACCATGAACAGGCAGCAGTTCATTCATTGATATTGAGACAGATTCTCAGCAGAAACAAAGATCTCCTGCCCAAATGCCTTTTTCAGGTTTTTCATATCATTTTCAATCAGCTGAATTTCAGAACTACAGTCCTCTTCAGAGCTTATCCGGATTTTTGGACAGTTATCATCCGGAATTACAAATTCACAGATCCGGTCTCTCTCATCATGACTTCGTTCAAGATATTCTGCAATTCTGAGCAGAGCAGAGAGAAAGGTCACCCTCTTCTGATCTTCGGGATTCAGAGAAGAAAAACCTTCATCAGACCTCTTAGGCATTTTTTTCCTGTGATATCCGGCAATAAGGCCGATAATAATTATCTCTTTCTGGTCAAATCCAAGAAGCTGTGACCTGGTAATCACATAATATGAATGGTTCTGATGCCCGGAAAAGGATAAAAACTGCCCGATGTCATGGAGATATGAAGCATATTCAAGATACTCCCTCTCTTTAGGGCCATAATTATGGACACCGGCTACAATTCCGGAATCGAAGAGAGAGAGGGCATGACCGGAGACTTTCATTGCATGCTTTTCATCAATTCTGCATGAACGTCCAAGCTGCCTTACACTTCTCTTCCGGACGGGCATATTCTCCGCATGAGGAAAACCCGGTATCTTTGAGAGATAATCCACAAGCATTCCGTCCCTGAGGCTTCTATCTGATGCAGTAATTTTTTTTATTCCGCATTCTTTCATTACGGTGTACAGTATTGCAGTGCCGGCAAGGATTATATCTGCCCTCTCAGGACTTATTCCGGGGATCTTCTTCTTATCATCATTTGGTATTGTTCTTAAATGCTCCAGCAGAGCCTGAATATCCTCAATATTGGCGAAATACTGACAGCCCTCATAATCCCCACTATAAACTCCATCGTCACTCTCACTGATGCAGGCATCTGAAATCTTCTTTGCAGCAGTAATTACTGAAATAATAGTGCCTGAACTGCCGTAAGCTTCAGAAATATTATATTTCCGTGTCTCCCTTACAACATGGTGCACCTTGTCTCTGAGGCTGCCACATAAATACTTAAAATCCTTATCAGAGAGAATACCGTCATCTGCATCAAGAGAAAACCTGCCTGTCGTCCTTATTGCTCCAAGCTTAAGGCTTCTGAGATAGTTATGCCCGGACTGATCGCCGACAATAACTTCTGTGCTTCCTCCGCCGATATCAAAGAAAAAATACTTCTCTTTTCCAATCTCAATTCCGCTTGAGATACCAAGATAGATGAGGCGGGCCTCTTCCTCTCCGGAAATCACATTAAGATCAGCTCCGGCACACTCTGACATACACCGGATAAGCTCATCACGGTTTTTAGCCTCCCTTGTAGCTGAGGTTGCAACGGCGATCACCTCTTCAGCACCGAAATTGCGTGATATATCTACATATTGCCGGCATGCAGAAACTGCTCTTTCCATAGCTGCTTCAGAGAGGATCTTCTTATCAAATTCACCATCTCCCAGGCGAATAGTATCTTTCTGCCTGCGAAGAATTTTATAGGAATAATTCCTGTTAATCCTCACAACCAAAAGCCTGACCGAATTTGTTCCGAGATCAATAAATGAAACAACCTTCTCCTCTAACCTGTCTCCCACTCAATAACCACCTTATGACCAAAAATATTTTCAAACAGATCACTCTTCTTAAGCGCTGCCTCTTCATCAAAACGGGAATGGTAATCTGAATAACACCTGATCCAGACATACTTATCAGAAATTCTGCATGACAGCCGGTATATCAGTGACATATGCGTCCTGTCAAGACCGTCAGCAATACGCAGAATAGCAGAGAGAACCTCCACAACACGCCTGTCCTCACCGGACAAATCCATAAATTCATTGTGGGAAACCTTTGGCCCTGCTTTTCTGTGATACCTTGCAGTATTGGCAATTACAGCCCTCTCAACATCCGTCAGATTAAGGGTTTGATCCGAGATAATAAGTCCATAGGAATTTTTATGATGGCCCTTTTCAGAGACTGAAATCCCAATATCATGAAGCATTGCGCTATAATAAAGCAGACGTAATTCATCCTCTCCAAGTTTATGGAGCACTGATAGTTCACTGAATAAAGAATTGCTCAGTTTCGCAACCTGACAGGCGTGATCTATATCGGCACTGACAGATTCCAGCAGAGCAAAAATTCCCTTCACTTCAGATTCAGTTATCAACTTTCATCGCCACCGGAATGCCGGATAATATCAACCGGTTTTCCTTCCCTGTATATCCGTGCATAGGACTCTGAAAGCCGGTCCTCATAGATGGCATCAACTGATCTCCTGTAATCATAGGGAACACGGATATGATATAATGAAAAAGGATTCAGTGTCAGAAGGGCATATGAAGCCCTTGGATCGCCGTCCTTTGGCATACCCACGCTTCCGGTATTGATAAACCATCTGCCGTCAGTCTCCACGGCAAAGGGCTTATGTGAATGTCCGGTCACGATAATATCGGCCTTTGTAAATTTATATGCATCAAGAAGCTCAGCCTTTGTGGAATTTTCAGTAAAAGCCTTAACAGGAGATTTTTTATCGCCATGCGAGATATATATCCTCTTCCCTCCGAATACCAGATCAAGTGTCTTTGGAAGTGTCCGGAGAAACTTCCTGTTGGACGGAGAGATGGTGTTGTAAATCTTATTGTGTTTCTTCAGCTCATTCCTCTTTCTCTTTCCCACACCACTGGTACTTCCGGCTTTCAGAACCGAGAGATCATAATTACCGGAGATATTTATAACATAATTATCCCTCAGAAGTGTGATCACCTCATCCGGAAATGCACCATAGCCCACAATATCACCGGCATTGATAACAATATTCGCACCCCTCTCCTTAATGTCGGCAAGTGCCGCTTCGAGTGCCGGAAGATTTGCATGGATGTCCCCAATCAGTGCAATCTTTAACTCCTTCGCATCACCTGATGCAGCCACATTGGAGAAGACATTCTGAAGCGGCATGGATATTTCAGACCTTATCTCATCCCAGAATTTTGCCCCTTCAAGCTCAGTCCAGTACTCCACAAGTCCGGAGTGCAGCTCTTTTCTCCTCCCGATTCTGTCATCACAGAGATAATCAATTCCGGGAATGAGAACCTTAAAAAAACTGTCATTTCCAAAATATTCAACAGACCTCTTCTTCTCTTCCGCCTTAAATTCCGGCAGGAAATCAGACCAGACATCACAGTCATGAATATCACCCAGGAAATCCTGAAGTTTCTTTATAGCTTTAATCTGTGGCTTTAACCCGTCCGGATAGAGATCACCATATGCCTCCATGGTATAGCGGAGTTTTTTAGCATAAATTCTCATCATATGGTGCTCTTCAGTCCTGTCAGGATCAAAGAGATACTTCTCATGCCAGAAGAGATCCTCAAGTCTCAGTGAAATATTGAGGAATGCCTGTTCATAAGAGTAAGGCGAGTGAACATCATGACCATACATCTTCCCCTGCACTGTAATTTCATGGAAATAGTCCTTCATCTCATCAAGAACACCGGACTCTTCAAACTTCTCCATTGATTCAATAACGTGGGGCTGAATCGCCTCTCTCTTCTGGCAGATTCTCGTCTTAAGGCATTCAAGTCCCGGAAGATAAGAATAACCGGCGCTCTCAAAATTAAAGTTAACAGGATCTCTCCCGGAAAAATTCCTCTCCGGTTCAGTATCCTCCTCCACAGATGGCAGTTTCTCCTTTGCAGGCGAAATTTTCCTGAATAATCTCTTTATTTTCCCGCCAAAAGTCATACCCTGAATTTCAGAAGGGCCTTTATTTAATCCGGAATTATCCGGAACACCGGAAATCTCATTACTTACCGGACTGCTGACGGAGACTGAACTATAATCCTCCACAGGCTTAATTTCCGGTGTGAAAAGCGTCCGGTAATCACTGCCTCTGAAATTATGCTCCCCAATAAACCCTTCCAGAAAATCAGCCTGGACATCTGCATCCCTCGCCTCGCCAAGGGATTTGGTCACATCCCTTATCTCCACTTTCCATTTTCTGAACTCTTTTTGCGGGATGCAGTCCCGGTATATAGGAAGAGCGGCACGGATACGCCTTGATGCAACCCTGCATCTGTGGACATATTCGATGTCATCCGCAATTTTGACACCGTCGACTTCTGATTCAAGCTGTGAGATTAATGGCAGAATAGACTGTGCACCATAAAGACAGTAGCCTGCATCAATCTGATCTCTGCCGGAATATCTCTTATTTGCCATATTATCACTTCAATGAACTTAGCTTTTTTTCTACAGCAGCAATGACAGCTTCAAATGTCTGAATTCTTGCACTGTATTTGTCATTACCACTGACAATGGTCCATGGACAGCAGGGAGTATGTGTAAGTGAGATCATATCACATACAGCTTCTTCATACTGATCCCACTTCTCACGGTTTCGCCAGTCCTCAGGAGTGATCTTCCACATTTTGTCAGGATCAGTTTCCCTGGCACTGAAACGTTCAAGCTGTTCCTCTTTACTGATATGTATCCAGAACTTTACGATAACACCACCCCATTCATCAATAAAATGCTCAAATTCGGTGATCTCACCATATGCCCTCTTCCAGTCATATTCAGAGCATAACCCCTCAACTCTCTCAACAAGCACCCTGCCGTACCATGTCCGGTCAAAGATAACGATTCTTCCCGGACGTGGCAACCGATTATAGAATCTCCAGAGATAACCTCTCGTTTTTTCTTTCACATCCGGAGGGCCTATCGGCTCAATTCTGTAACCCCTCGGATTGATATATCTTGTAAATCTGGTAATAGCGCCGCCCTTCCCGGAAGCATCCCAGCCCTCATATAAAACAACAAGGGGAATTTTATGCTTATAAAGCTCAACCTGAAGTTCCGAAAGTCTCTTTCCAAGCTCCTTCTTCTTTGATTTATACTCCTTTCTGTCAAGAACTCTTGGAGGATGGGGCTCAGGAAGACAGTAGCCGGAGGAGAGGAGCGGGCATTCATAACATATGCCCTCTGCACCCTCCTTCTTATCTGAAATAGAACTCTTCAGACGGTCAATTACTGTATTATAAACCCGGTAAACAGCATAATCAAGATTCTCAGCCGGTATTACTTCCCATGGAGCATTTGGCGTATTTGTCCGGAACAGGATCTCATCAATAACACTGAAATATTCCGGATATTCCTTCTTCGGATTCCAGTCAATATTTTTAAGATAAAAAGACCGGCATGGATCAGAATCGGCCTCTTTAAACCGTTTTTTCTGCTCTTTATGTGAGATATGGAGAAATATTTTTATCAAAACCCCGCCGTCATTACAGAAATGCCTCTCAAATGCTTTTATGTCTTCAACCTTAATTCTAAAAACATCTTTGAGATTTTCTTTGTTCTCAATAATCATGCGGCTGTACCACGCACGATCAAAGACAGAGAGCTTTCCTTCCTCCGGAGCGACAAGAGCAAAACGCCAGAGAAAAGGCATCTCAGCCTCAACTTCCTTCGGACGGCCCACAGGATAGAGCCGGTAACTCCTGGGATCAAGATATCTGATAAGTTTATTGCATATATCAGATATACCCGAAGCATCCCAGCCTTCAATGATAATCATAACCGGAATTTTAAGGTCCAGGATTTCCCTCTGGAGATGACCTATTTCAGCCTGAAAAGGACTGATTAACTCTCCATAATCCACATCCGGATCAGGATATTTCATTAATACATCATCAAGCATGATTCCTCCGGATTTTCAGAATATTTTATTGACATATCAGCCGGCATAGTTCAGACATCCACTCAGAATATTTCATTGATACATCAGCCGGCATAGTTTAGACATTACTCAGAATTATCTGATCTGTTATTGAATAACTCATTTTAACAATTCGTTTTGAAATATATAAGATTTTCATGCTGAATCAAAAAAATATGCCAATAATTATAGTTGAGAGTCACTGAGTTACCAATTGCAGACCTTATCATAACCCTGCATAAATATCTCTCTTCTTCCGGCAGTCAAAATAAATCTCATGAATAAATATCAGGAATGACCGTCATGGATGACCGTCATTCCATTCACCCCTGTGCTCTGTCATCCAGATCTGAGCATTGCATGAGCCATCATCTTTTCCGGGCACAATACGTTCATATTTGCCATCCGAAAGAAGCCTTCTTGCGTTGACATTGTCTGCCAGATGAACCCTGAGGATTTTTTTAAGGGCCTCTCTGATATAAGGGTTCTTTACAATTCCCAACACCTCAACACGCCTGATAAGATTTCTCGGCATCATATCTGCACTTCCGGTAAGGACAATCTCATCACCGCCGTTTCTGAAGTACAATATCCTTGAATGCTCCAGAAATCTGCCGACAATTGACGTGCAGGTGATATTTTCACTGACACCTTTTATTCCGGGCCTGAGTGCACATATGCCCCTTACATTGAGGTCAATTTTTACCCCGGCAGCTGATGCGCGGTAAAGAGCAGTAATCACACCAGGTTCTGTAAGCTGATTGAGCTTAAAGGCAATATAGCCGTCACCTGTTTTTTTATGCAATTCTGCTTCACTATTGATCAGATCAATAACATTCTGACGCATATGCCCGTATTTACCATATGAAACCAGCAGTGAATCATACTCTCTTTTATTGGAATGGCCCGTAAGGGCATTGAAGAGATCAGTTACACTTGAGGCAACCTCATGATCACAGGTCAGGATTCCGATATCAGTATATAACCGTGCAGTGCCCGGATTGTAATTGCCTGTTCCGAAATGGACATATGTCCTGATGCCTTCCTTCTCCCTTCTGACAACCATGCAGAGCTTTGCATGCACCTTGGTCCCGACTATGCCATAGACGACATGCACCCCGACCTCCTCAAGCTGCCTTGCCCAGACAATATTATTTTCCTCATCAAAGCGTGCCTTTAACTCAACAATGACAGATACCTGTTTTCCGTTCTCCCGTGCTTTTTTAAGCGCCTCAACAACCGGAGATTTTGAACCTACACGGTATAATGTCTGTTTTATTGCAATTACACCCGGATCTGCTGCTGCCTGCTTGATGAAGTTCACAACCGGCGTAAAACTGTCATAAGGATGATAAAAGAGAATATCACCCTCACGGACTTTAGAGAATATATCCACACTTTCGTCTTCAAGCCCGCACGGATATGCAGGAATGAAAGGTTTATCCTTTAAATCAGGCCTGTCAATGCTTAAAAGCTCCATCAGATCGGATTTTCTGAGTGGGTCATCTATCGTATAAACTCCGCCTGAAGAGAGATCAAGCTTTTTGGCAAGAATTGCCCGCACCCACTTAGGCATTGACCGGTTTACGTCAAGGCGTATGGGATGGCCGACCCTTCTCTGTTCAACACTCTCCTCTATGGCAGTTAAAAGATCAGAAGCTTCATCCTCTTCTATTTCAATATCAGCATCCCTGGTGACAACAAAGGGATAACTGTTGACCACGTTCATCTCCGGAAATAAAAGGTCAATATTAGACGAGATGAGGTCCTCAATAAATACAAAATGAAATTCTTTTCCTGACTTTTTTTCAGAAGTAAGGGGTTTCTCATCCCTTGGAAGTTCAATAAACCTCGGGAAGATGTCTCTTGGGATCTTAAGCCGGGAGAAGGCCATACCCCTCTGCGGATCATCAATAATTACAGCAAGGTTAAGGCTCAGATTTGATATAAACGGAAAAGGCCTGCCGACATCAAAGGACATGGGAGTCAGTGCCGGAAAGATCTCTCTCTCAAAATAATCTCTCAGATATTTCTTCTGCTTTTTGTTTAAATCCCTGCACCTGTGGATGTGAATACCCTCTTTGTTAAGTGCAGGGAGGAGATCATCCCTGAAACAGCTGTCAGCCATGTGGATCTGCTCTTTTAACTCCTTTCGTATGGCAATCATCTGTTCTGTCGGAGTCATGCCGTCGGGAGGGATTTCAAGAACGCCGCACTTAATCTGCCTTCTCAGTCCGGAGACTCTGATCATCATAAACTCATCGAGATTGCTTGAAAAAATGGAGAGGAATTTTACCCTTTCAAGAAGAGGATGTCTCTTATCAAAGGCTTCCTCAAGGACCTTTCTGTTAAATTCGACCCATGAAACTTCCCTGTTGGTAAAATATTCCGGATTTTCGGGATTTGCCACCTTCATAAAAAAACACCTGACTGCAAATTATATTTATTCGGTTATCCTTACTACAAATTAATTTGTTTACTATTGCTGTCACAGTAAATTAATTTGTTTCAAGTTTTTCGCCTTCAATCATATAATAAACCTTCTCACCCACCAGGCATGCATGATCCCCCATCCTTTCAAGATATCGTGAGACCATTACATATTCAACACAGCGTGAGATATTCCGGTTATCCTCCATCATGTAGGTGAGGCTCTCCCTGAAGACTGAACCCTGCATATTATCAATATCATCATCCCGATGCTCAAGGTTCAGGAGCTTTTCGGTATTTCCGGACTTATACGCATCAAGGACATCCTTCTGCATTAAAATTACACATTCAGCCATATGGCAGAGACTGTTAATTATGCCAAGATGCGGGGAATCCGGCAGGATCATAACAAGACGGGCAATTTCACGCCCGTTTCTGCCCAGACGGTAAAATGTGGTATTCATTTGTATAATGCAGAATATTGCCCTTATATCATCAGCAACCGGCTGATAAAGAGTCAGAATTCTCATAGTCCTCTCCTCTATATTTTCATTGAATTCTGAGAGCCTTATCTTCTTTGCATCGACCTTTTCTGCGAGATCCCTGTCAAGTTTCTTCAGTGCAGTCAGGGACTCAGAGAACATCCCTATAGAAAATTCACCCATTTCAACAATATCTTTTCTGAGTATTTCAAGCTCAGAGTGCAGTTTATCAGACATTTTAATCCCTTCTATCCGAATCTTCCGGTAATATAGTTGTTAGTCAGTTCTTCATCCGGGCTTGTGAAGATCTTCTCGGTACCGCCGTATTCTATGAGCTTTCCAAGATACATGAATCCGGTAAAATCACTCACCCTTGATGCCTGCGACATGCTGTGCGTGACAATTATTACAGTGTAATTCTTTTTGAGGTCATCAATCAGTGACTCAATTTTAGATGTAGCAATTGGATCAAGTGCAGAACAGGGTTCATCCATAAGAATTACCTCCGGTTCTACGGCAAGTGTTCTTGCAATACAGAGTCTCTGCTGCTGCCCTCCGGAAAGTCCCATTGCAGGGTCATCAAGCCGGTCATGAACTTCTTCCCATAGTGCGGCATTTTTCAGACTCCGTTCCACGATTGCATCCAGATTTTTCCTGTCCTTAAGCCCGTGAACTGTCGGCCCGTATGCGACATTGTCATAAATTGACTTGGGGAAAGGATTTGGCTGCTGAAAGACCATGCCAATCTTCTTTCTCATAGCAACCACATCATTTCCCGGCCGGAAGATGTCCTCATCATGATAAAGTATCTTTCCGGTAATCCGGCAGTTGTCCACAAGGTCGTTCATTCTGTTGAAGCAGCGGAGCAGGGTTGATTTGCCGCATCCGGAAGGGCCGATCAGTGCCGTCACTTTATTTTTTGCTATGGGGAGGTTTACATCCGTTAGTGCCTGCTTTTCCCCGTAATAGAGATCAAGGTTCTTTGTTTCAAGAATTTTATCGTTATTGTCCATATTTTACCACCTGACTGATTTCTGGTAATGATTTCTGATTAATACTGCAAAGAGGTAGATAACTGCCACAATCGTGACAAGTACAACTGCCGTTCCGTACTGGTTTTCTGTCGCACCGGGGACATTTGTTGAGAGAATATAGAGGTGATATGGCAGTGCCATCACCGGGTCAAACTCAGATGAAGGGAGGAATCTTGACGAGAAGACTACTGCCGTAAACAGAATAGGAGCAGTCTCTCCGGCGGCCCTGCCAATGGAAAGTATTGTCCCCGTAATTATTCCCGGTATTGCCGGCGGGATTACCACCCTGTATATTGTCTGCCATTTTGTTGAACCAAGCGCGAGACTGCCATGACGGACAGACTGCGGGACACTCTTCAGTGCCTCTTCAGTTGTCCGGATAATAGTAGGAAGCACCATCAGCGCAAGGGTTATCTGTCCGGCTATGAGGCTCACGCCGAAGTTCAGGAAGAGAACAAGGAATGAGAAGCCAAAGAGACCGAATACGATGGACGGTGTTCCGTTTAAAAGATCAATGCCTGATCTTATGATCCCGGAAAAACGCCCCTCTTTTGTATATTCGGTCATATAAACCGCAGCACCAATGCCTATGGGAAGGGCCATCGCTATTGCTCCGGCAACAAGGTATAGTGTACCCACTATTGCAGGGAATATGCCTCCCTCACGTCCGAGATTTCTTGGAGATTCAGTGAGGAACTCCCATGATATGGCAGGAAGACCTTTAGAGAAGATGTCAAAGAGAATGACTGCAAGGGCCAGCAGAACAATGCCGATTGCGGCATACAGAAGGCTGTAGGCAATCGCCTGAGTCTGTCTGGGGGATAATCTGCCAGAGAGGAAATTAGCGCAGGCAGCAAGAACTGCAAGTATCACCGCCGGAATTATGCCTGCAACTATCAGGGTCAAAAGTACCGGCAATCCTGCAATTATCAGGTTTTTATTGCTACGGAACTTCTTTGTGAGGTGATGATCATTCGGTAGAGAGATGAAACCGGTCTTCTTCTCTTTCCTCACGCCTGTGCCTGCCTGCTTCTCATTTATCTTCTTCAGTATCTTCCGGGCAGAGAGGTTTACTGCAAGAGTAATTACCAGCAGAATCACAGCTACACCAAAGAGAGCATGATAGTGATCACTTCCAACCGCAACTTCGCCCATCTCAATACCAATTGTGCCTGTAAGTGTCCTTACGGGTGAAAGTACATCAGTTATAGGTGAGGGAATTATTGCCGCATTTCCGGTTACCATCATCACTGCCATTGTCTCGCCGATTGCACGACCCATACCAAGAATTACTGCCGCTGTAATACCTGAGAGGGCTGAAGGGACGAGTACCCGGCTTATGGTCTGCCAGTTTGTCGCACCAAGCCCCAGAGATCCGTGCTTAAAGCTCTTCGGAACAGCACTTATTGCATCCTCAGACACACTGATGATTGTCGGAAGTGCCATTATGCCAAGAAGAACTGAACCTGCAAGCCAGGACTCACCGGAAGGGACATCAAATGTAACCCTTAGCCAGTCTGTAAGAACAATAAGCCCAAAAAAACCGAATACGACAGATGGTATGCCTGCAAGAAGTTCTATAGCCGGTTTTACAACATTTTTAACTCTCCGGTGCGCAATCTCCGAGATATAAATTGCGCCTGCAACACCAAGAGGTGCAGCAATTACTATTGCACCAATGGTGACAAGAATTGTATCCACCCAGAGCGGCAGTGTACCATATGCAGGGACGGCCCCGGCAGGATTCCAGACAGGGCCAAAGAGGAAGTCAATAAGTCCGAATTTGTAAAATGCCGCAATTCCGTCTTTTAATAGAAATAACAGTATGAAGAATACTGTCAGCACTCCAAAGATCGCTGCAACAAAGAGAACACCTTTAACAGATCTGTCCCAGAATTTTCTCATGCTGTTTCCGGAGGGAAATATTCCCTCTCCGGGCGAACCGTTAAGACCGGAAGAGAGAGACACTGGACAAACCCTTTAAATCCGGACGGAGAACACCGCCGCTTATTTTTCCTGAGATATCACACAGAATTATCCGAACAGAAAAAGATCTGTTGACAGTTATGATTGCGAATATATTTTGCCTGAATTTTCCGCAATTATAATATTTATCCATAATTTTCATATCAGCACTATAAATACATCAGACGGATTATAAAGGGATGATCGAAATAAAATATATTGGCTAAACCCACACATATACAAATATTGTCTGGGCAGATTATATATTCTGAAATAGAGAAATATATATATGGACATCAGAAAGGTTCAGATGAGCGGAGGATCTTCCTACATTGTATCCCTCCCAAAGAACTGGGTTATAAAGAGCCGGATTAAGAAGAACGATCCTGTTGGTCTGATTGAACAGGATGACGGAACAATACTTATAACCCCTAATACAAGCGGAGAGCAGATCCGGAAAATCTGGAAGTTTGAGGTCAGCGCATCAACTGATGAAACCTATTTTTTAAGGTGCATGATCGGAGCCTACATCTCCGGATATACGGTTATGAGAATATGGGCACATGGAAGACTTCCGGCTTTTGCAACCGTAAAAGTGCGTGAATTCACATCAATGGCTATAGGGCAGGAGGTTGTTGATGAGACAGACAGTACAATAGAGATAAAAGACCTCCTGAATCCTTCCGAGATGCCGCTTAACAGTACACTCTCCAGAATGTCAGTCATTGTCATAAAGATGCATCAGGATGCTATGAATGCACTGAAGGAGAATGATCATAACCTTGCAGACAATGTAATACTGAGAGACAATGATGTGGACAGACTTCACTGGCTGATTGCAAGACAGTCCAATCTCCTGTTAAATGATCTAAATCTCGGAAGAAAAATGGAGATCCCAAATGATATGGCTGTAAGCTACTTCCTTACAAGCAGAATTATTGAGAGGGTGGGGGACCATGCAGGCAGGATTGCAAAAAATTCAAAATATATTAATTCAGGCGACATATCACCTGAACTGACAGAACAGATATCAAAGACAAGTACCGAGGCAGTTGACATTTTCAGAAACAGCATCAGTTCATTCTTTAACGGAGATATTAAAACAGCAAATAAGCTTATTGATATGGCAGGAAAAAATGTCGGGGTATGCCGGGAGATAAACGATATTGCACTGACCTATGATGCCTCTGTAGCGACACACCTGGTGGGCATATCAGACAGTATGAGAAGAGTTGCTGATTATTCGGCTGACATATGTGAGAATGTGATCAACCACTTCATCTGAATTCTAAAAATCTTATTCAGGATTAAATCCGGGGAGGGAGCACTATGGCACAAATCTGTTGCCGGCCCCCATATTAATTCCTCTTTTCAAAAACATCTTCTAATGCCATAATCTTTGCAGGGTATTTTTCCGGATGGCTGATTATGCTGATAATATTATCAAATAATACGGGCCGGTACGATATAACTTCACAACTGACATTAATAGTCCGGGACTTAAAATTAATAAAAGGATACTCACACATCCGGCTGTTATGAGTGTGCCCGTGGATGATCCATCCGTCATAATCTTCTGGTGCATGTCCGGGGTTATGTATCATAAAGAAATTGTAGCCATTATATGAATATTCAACAGATTCCTCTGCATTTTTGACAGATCTATCATGATTGCCCCTGATAAAAACAATTTTTCCGTTGAGTTTTGTGAGCAGGTCCTGTACAGATTCCGGATTTTTATTATATGTCAGATCACCAAGGAAGAATATCTCATCATCCGGTTTTACAGCAAGATTCCAGTTTTCAGTCAGTATTTTATCCATCTCAGAAGGATTTTTGGTATCAAACGGCCTTGCTGTTTTCCGGATCATATCATAATGGCCAAGATGCAGATCTCCGATAAGCCATTTTGAAGGGCTGTTAGATGAATTAACGGATAAAGATTCATAACCTTTAATCTCATAGCCTTTAATCCGGCGGTAATTGTTAAAGGTACCTGCCCAGCCGGACGGTCCCGGATATTTTATCCAGCCCTTTGATATGAGATCATATTCAAGGTACTTTTTACCGTTCTTCTCCAGAACAATTCTGACCACATCAAATTCAAAACAGAAATTCCTGATCCTGTACTTCGGAGATCTGCCACTCTTCCAGACAGTTCTCAGAAGAATTTCATCTATGATACTGATTTTATCTCCGTTATGCTTCCTAATCTTTAGTAATTCTTTCCTTTTGAGACCTTCTGCCAGAGGAATACAGGGAGACTGTGTGACATTCAGATCTGTTATGCCGGAGATCTCAGATAAAAGGCATTTCCTTAATTTTTCCGGAAACAAAGTCAGACAGGTGGGGTTTTTGCTGAGTGTCTCGTTATTATATCCTCTGATGGCTGTCTCGTTATTCACACTTCCAATGGCTGTCACCTCACTTACCATTCCACGACTGAATATCACAGGGAAATCAACTGAGTATGACTTATTTTTCCGCGAATATCCAAAGCCTGAGATATAACATCCAATCAGATTATAATCAGAGAAAGATGATTCGACAGCCAGCTTTATCTCTTTTTTACCGGCACTTTCTCCGGCTTTAAACTCTGCGATGCAGATTGTCGGGGATTTCTGCACCGTAAAATCAGGAAGTGCATTCTGAATTTCAAGAATCCGGTCTTTTAATTTATCTTCTGCCGCAGACGGATGAAGCAGTATTCTGTAACTGTCAGGCAACCTGTACACCGCAGTCAGTAGCGTCCGATGCTGTCAAGTTCTTCCCGTACAACAATCCGGACAGCTTCAATATCAAAGCCACCTTTTTTATCCTTCTCTTTTAAGAGTTTTTCCATGGTCCTGATGCCTTCGCTGATGCTGTTACCATATTTAAGCGCGGTTTCAAGTGCATCCAGCTGCACCCTTACAACCTTTGAGTCGGCCATGATCAATATTGTATAACCATCACGGATAAATGTTACATAATGCTACATGACATTATGCGGACCAAAACTGTATCAGAGATGAAATAAATGTGAGAAGAAATCAGAACAAAAATGACCATAAATCAGGCCAAAACAGATAAAAAGAGAGGTTTCCTGTAAATTCTGTCTTCAGACAGGAAGAACAGGAGGTTTATTAAAGAGTTTTGAGGTATCTGACATCTCTTTGTGTAGAACACAATTTATGCAGAAAGAAGATGCCTATATTAGATGTTAGGAGCGCAATAAGGCATACTTCTTCTTATTCTTCTTTGCCGGAGATCACAGCAGGGCAGGCAGGCAATCCTTAGATGTCAGATAAGGACCATCATGTAATGTTCTGCTCACTCACGACAATAATATAATAATACTAACTCAGATATAAATTCACGCCGCGTGGGGCGAAAGTAAAAACTCAGTGAATATTCATCCACATCCGACAAAAAAGCTATTTTAAACTTAAAATCCAGAGACAGCATAAAAGTCGGGCAAAATCTCATACAGACATATAATTTCAGAGCCGGAAAATTTCAGCGCTGCGGGCGTTGGTCATAAAAAGAATTGCTGAAGACATATAAAAACCACACATAGGTGCAGATAATGTTTTAACTGAACATTCTGGCTGACCGGTATTCCGGAGAACAGGACATTCAGAGATATGTTTGGGAGATGTCCGGCAGTAAAAATCCGGATGAGAATTTTCCGGTAATATATTATTTTGCCGGACTGACATAATAATCAGGAAAAGATCCGGAAGATAACCAGAAGATAACGGGATTATGACAGAATATTTTCATTGCGGTGAACTCTCAAAAAAGCTGGATTACTCAGATAAATCTTTCTGCGGGGGTGAATTTGATTCATGCACCTTCAGAGACTGTAATTATGAAAACTCCGATTTATCTGACAATGAATTCAGGGACTGCCTCTTTGAAGGCTGTAACCTGAGTGCGGCACTGTTCAAAAATTCCGGGCTGAAATCAGTTAATTTTATAAACTGCAAAATAATGGGTGTGGATTTCAGCTACTGCAAAGAATTTCTCTTTGAGGTGAAATTTAAAGACTGCATACTCGATTATTCCATATTTTTAAGAAACAATCTGATGAATACAAATTTTAAAGAGTGCAGTGTAAAAGAAGCCGAATTCACAGAGTGTAAGCTTAAAGGTGCACAATTCCACAACTGTGAGCTTTCAGGTACTCTTTTCAGCCGGTGTGACTTAAAAAAGGCAGACTTCAGAACAGCAGTGAATTACTCATTTGATCCTGAGATAAACCAGCTTAAGGGCGCAAAATTTTCATACCCGGGAATTTTGGGCCTGCTGGAAAAATATGAGATTATAATTGATTAAGTGCCGGAAATATTCCGGAAATATTCAGGATTTACCTGATTTCACAAATGTCATCAGTGTTTTTCCGTCATCATCCCTGAAAATCAGGGATTTACCGTTAAAATAATATCTGCTGACCGATTCAAGATTTTTAAGATATGCTGACTCATATACCATAACAGCCTCTTCACAGTACATCCTTGTTGAACCTATGGCACTGAATTCGATCCCGAAATATTCATCTGTTGAGTAAGAAGAGAAATAATTGTTGCAGCCCGCATTTCCGGAAGCTTTGTCATCCGAAAATTCAAGTGTTATTCCGATATTCTCAGGAAGAGAGAGAACTGCTTCTTTACCATCATTCATTGAAATCAGTTCCCACGAACTCCCTGAGATTTTAAATGGCAGGAAGTTAAGAAGAACACCACCTTCTTCATCTGAAATTACAAGTTTTCCATCTGACATAACAGCAGAACTGCCTTTCTGAAGAAGTTCGAGATAATCATTCTCAAATTCCATTGTCGCATCTGTGCAGTACATAGCTGTAAAAACTATGATTCCGGTTTTAAACACTCCGTCTTTTGCTTTGTAGTCTGCTGAATAACTGTTGCACCCGGAATTTCCGCCAAGGATACTCTCATTTACAAACGTAAGCGTTGCATCAATCCCTTCCGGAACTTCATTCATTCCTCCGTTAACTCCCATATATGAAGTAAGGAGCCAGTCTGTGCCGGAGAGTTCATCTCCCGATACTGCTGTAACATTTTCAGTTACATATTCAGATTCTGTGATTTTTCCGGAACCATCTGAACCATCTGTGATTTCAGAGTTAATGCCTGAATCAGCCGAATCTTCAGAATTATCTGTAGTACCACCGGAATTGTCAGCCGTACCGTTTCCTCCGCCTGTAACGGTAATGTCTGAAGCACCACCTGCACTGTTGCCCGTGCATCCGGCAGTCATAAGAACTGCCAGAACCATCACAGATGAAAAAAGTATAAAGGATAATCTGCCTTTATTGAATCCCGTTCTCCCGGAATAGTCCTCAGAATGATCATAATTATTACGGACATATGAATCCGGATTTTTATTTCGGTTTTTTTTGCTCATGATTTGTCAGAATAAAATAAGGGATTTATACATATACCAATATGCATGGCTTCGAAAATATCTGAAGTTAAAATCATCACACTTTTTACAGGCTAAAGGTGAAGACTCATATCTTCTTTTCCAACGTAAAAATCATGGATACTATTATCCCATATCCGGGTATTATATCAATTACTGGTGATATTTATGGAAATTAAAAAACTAGCGGAACTTCCGGTAAGCCCAAATCCTCACAAAGTAGATGCAAAACAGGTATATGACACAGAAAATGCAACTGCTGTTGTGATTACCCTGAAAAAGGGAGAATCATTAAAGAGGCATAAAACACCGGTGGATGTATTTTTCTATGTCCTTAAAGGTGAAGGAATAGTTGAGATAGGTGAAGAAGAGGAAGAGGTATCGGAGGATATGATCATCAACAGTCCAAAGGATATTCCACACCGCCTGATAAACAGTGACAGTGAGATCTTCAGGGTTCTTGTCGTTAAAGTGCCTAAACCAACAACCCAGACAAAACTTCTCTGACAAATAATGGATTAATATGAAAGAACCGGAAATCAGTCCCAACGGTAAAACGGATGCCTCTTCTCAACCCATTTTTCCGGCCCGTAAATCTTAATCAGTTCAAGATTTTTAACATTGCAGTCACCGCAGAATTTCCTGATAATATCAAATTTATCACAGTCCCTGAAACTGTCACACTCCCAGCAGCCGGAATACCCCTTCTCCTTACAGCAGAGAACTATAGGGCAGGGTTCACCGCCGGAATAAATGCAGCTACCGACTTTCCGGCAGCCATAACGGCACTGATGGGCAATAAGACGGTCAAGCAGAGAGATAAACGTATCAAAATCCTCATATTCAGGTACAAGCGGCGATTTAACCTTTGAATAATTAAAAAAATCAGCACGCCCAAGCTCTTTTTTAAGCTGATAGGCAACAGGACTGTGATTATTCCTGAAATGTATGCAGTCCGGACAGTACAGTCCGCAGTATGCTGTAAATTCACTGTCTTTCACTCAGATCACTAAAAATCCCATTATGTCCCTGTTATAGATCTACTTCATATTTTCCGGATTTTTCAGACGGAACTTCATCTCTGCAAAAACGCCAGTTTCCTGAAGGCACAAGTATCTCAAAGCGTGCACCCTCACCATAGACACCGTTTTCATGTATTGAAATTCCCGATAGTTCCAGAATCTCACGTGCCAGAAAGAGGCCAAAACCGGTATTTGAGCCATATCCAACATCAAAGATCTTTATCTTCTTCTCCGGAGGAATACCTCCGCCGTCATCCTCAATAAATATCAGTAATTCCTTCTCAAAAAATTCATACCTGACATTAATTGCAGTTAAATTTAAACCATGCCTCATGGAATTATCAAAAAGCGTATAAAATACTCTCTCAAGCATCCGGTCAGCAAAAATCTCAATGCTGCCGTCCGGAATACCCACAAGTCCGGGCGGGAAAAATTCCTTCTCATTAACCTCAGATATAACCCCGGAGACATTCTGCCATTCAGGTGCATCTATCCCAATATCCTGGTAATATTTGGTAAACTGAATCTGTCCGGAGATCTTTTCGGTTGCGACACTGGCCTTATTCAGATATTTCAGGGCAGTGTCAGGATCATTCATTTCAACTGATTCCTGTACAAGTTCTTCATAGGCAGATAAAACTGTAATCTGATTGAGTATGTCATGCCTGGTAATATTGCTTAAGAGATTGAGTTTTTTATTTGCAAGTGCTTTTGATTCGGATAAAAGCCTGAATTCTTCGGCCTTCATCTCAAGGTTTCTCTCAAGTTCCTTTCTTTTTGTGATGTCATTTAAGACAAGCATCACTGCCGGTTTTTTATCAAACTCAATGAGCCGTCCTCTTATATTAACTATAATTACATCGCCGGAACCTGAGATCAGTCTGATCTCATATTCACCCTTAAGTGAATCTGAAAGCCTGAGATTTAACATCTTTTTTGCAAGGCCGCGATCATCCGGATGTATATAATCCGTCAGACTTCTGCCGACAAGATCCTTCCTGAAATATCCGATTGCTTTTGATCCGGAAGGATTTATATAGATCACCTTTCCGTTAATATCATAGATGACGATGTAATCCGGAAGATTATTAATGAGATCTTTATTAAATTTCTCACTCTCAGCAAGTGCCCTTTCAGCAGAGATACGCTCACTGATATCAGCCATTGACATTAATATTCTGTCCAAACCGGGCATATGGGATACGCCGATATGTGTGTATATTCTCTCACCTTTGGCAGATTTAAGTATCAGATCATGGCTCAGTGGCAAAACAGACATATCTTTCATTCTTTTCCGCCGGAATTCCTCAATCCTCTCCTTCTCAGTATCATCAACAATATCGGACAGGAATAGTTTACCGTCAATCTCTTCAGGGAGATAACCAAGCATCTTACGGAGATGAGTATTTGACAGTTTTATCTTCAGATCTGCATCTGCAACTATAAGACCGGTCCCTGCATTCTCAAATATTGCCTGATATTTTTTCCTGGCAATTTCAAGATCATCACGAATCTCATATAATTCACTTATGTCCCTTAAAACTGCAAGTACATGCGGTTTTTTATGTATATAGTATAAAGAACCTGAGATCAGAATTTTTAAGGTTCTTCCGTCGCGGGTCAGAAAATCGGCATAATAATTTTCAACAAAACCATCTTTAAGAATAAGATTTATAAATTCCAGCCTCTTCCCGGAGTCTTCCCATAATTTATCCTGTTCCGTAAGAGGGCGGATCTCCCCCTTAAGCTTATATTTAAATAAATTCTCAAATGAGTTATTAAAATCAATTATTTTCCCGTCTTCAAGACGTGAAATCACAACCGGATCAGGTATTATTCTGAATACCTTCTCAAATTTCTCCTCACTTGTCTTTATGAGAGCTTCTTTATCCCTTAATTCAGTGACATCCTTCAGTATCCCGATAATACCCGCAGGATTTCCGTCATTATCAGTGAAAGCAGATCTTAAGATGACCACATTGTGATCTTTTCCATCCGGAAATCTGAGTCTGGTCTCATATTCCCGTGTACCGGGGCTGTTAATAAGACATTTATCAACCGCATTGCAGGAAGATGCAAAATCCTCCTCAAAGAAATCATAGACCAGATGCCCTATCACATCATCACGTGATTTTCCAAGAAATCTGAAGAAATGACTGTTTCCTCCGGTATAAACACCATGAATGTCTTTGATAAAAAGAGGATCAGGAATTGAATTTAAGAGAAGATTCAGAAAATTCCTGTCATTATCAGTATCCTCAGCACAGGGGTAAGACATAATAAGATCAAGTAAATCTGACGATAGACCTGCATTTGTATCCATTAACCCTGATTTTTTATTGTCTGCCATGTTTATGTCCGGGTAAAACTTGTGAAGTAATTATAACCTACAAATCAATAAAAGAATCCATTCAGGAAAACCTGACAGGCATAATATATCCCTCATGTAAAAAAAACTGCTTCCTGGTCAGGAATAAATCAATTCCGGACCGTGATATTATTCGGATGTCCTGAGATGACTCGTCAGAATCTCACATACTAAGGATGAGATACCTCAGAATCGGTGAATAATTTAACTGCTGATGCCATATTTTCAGGATACTGATACATTGCTCCGTGACCTGAATCTTTTAACCGGATAAGCCATGAACCAGATATCTTTTCTGCAATCATCACTGAATTTTCCGGAGGAGTTAAAATATCCTCAGTGCCGGTTATGATAAGAACAGGATTGTCTATTTCATGGAGTTTAGAATCTGCACCATTCCAGATTTCCATTGCTTTATACTGCATTGCCACAACTTCAGGCGATATGGTTTCTGTTACAACAGGAAAATATGACATTATATCCGGATGTTCCTCAAACCACCTCTCCGGGAAGAGTAATCCTAAAAGCCTCATGCCACGCTCCTGATCTGTGCCGGAAGTGTCTGCGAGCATCTCATAAATGTCAGGGCCAGCCATTAAGGCTTCTTTTCCACCGCAGTCAGCAGCATACAGGATCAAAGATTTCAGGATTTCAGGATATTTTATCGCCATTTCAAGCGCAATATTTGTTCCCATTGACCATCCGAGTATGTGTGCCTCACTCACACCAAGCGCCTCAAGAAGTGCTTTAGAATCATCTGCAAAGAGTGGAATTGTAAAATACCGGTCATCATATGACGAGTAACCTGTGCCCCTGTTATCAAAAACGATTACACGATAATTCCTGGAAAGTTCTGATAAAAAAGCGGTGGACCACATATCCATTGTAGCCGAATATCCGGTTATCATCAGCAGAGGCTCTCCTGACCCGAATTCACGATAAGCAATATCAATTCCGTTTGCATTGATCTTCTTAAGCTCAGATTCGTCCATAAAAGTATTGCCGGTTGGTGATGTATTCATTTTGAAATCTCCTTCTGATAATTCAGTATTCAACCCTCAGAGCAGTTATAATTTGCCCACAACCGTCAGACGGAAGAAATGCACAGAGCCATAAATCAATTTACCAAAGAGAACGTCCGGGTAAAAGGTTGTGCCGGCAGGTCATTACAGGATAAAATTCCGGCAAAAATATTAAGGTTCAGAAATATCCCAAATCAGAAAAAAATCCGGAGTAAAAATCCGGACATCAATCAGAAGCAGATTCATACGCATCGTACATGCTGTATATCCACACAATGATATAAAATGGAATTCCGATAATCATAGTCGAGAGTGCACCAAATAAAATTGCAAGAATAAACAGTGCAACAGCTTTCAAAAACTGCCCGGTGTACAACTGTCCGAGGCCAGGAATAAAAAATGACATTATTAATGCCAGTATTGGTGATGCCATACAGATAGTTATCACAACAATATCACATATATTTTTTCCGATTCGTAACAACCATATCTGTTGATAAACAAGAAAAACTAATCAGGTGTCAGTGAAGATGGTCACGAAGACTGACCCATTCCAGGTAACACTTACAGTAACTGAAACTGCTTAAATATTATCAGATATCAACTGCAACTCCGGCAGCATATCCAAAGGACGATATATTTCCTGTCCGGAAATCTGCCCTCCCCCTACTCAAGGTCGCATCCGGAAGTCAGACCCTCATTTATCATCAGTACAGGCATCTTTGCCTGCTTAAGCACTCTCTCTGATGTTGTACCAAGAATTATCTCTTTTAGATTGTCACTGCTGTGCCTTCCCATGACAATGACTGATGCCCTCTCCCTCTGTGCACATGACAGTATCTCCTTATCAACAACGCCCTTTACAATAACAATCCGGGCATTAATTCCGGTTTCAGCAAGGGCATTTTTCATATTCTCAGCCTTCTGCCGGGCATTCTCCTTCATCTTGGATTCAATCGCAGAGTCATACTCCGTCATCTTTTCCGAGTTTAACCACCCGATTCCGGTCTTGACAAGATCAACCTCATGCTCATCAAGAACATGAAGTATAATGACCTCTTCTGTTCCGGCCTTTCTGAAACTTTTTACGCAGTCAAAGGCCCGGAATGAACTCTCCGAAAAATCGGTAGGGAATAAAATTCTCCTGAACATAACAGACACCAAATAAGAATAATAAGATGAGGTTGTTTTTATCGGATAAATAACCATTTATTTGTCCTTTTCTTCCGGAACGAAACAATGGATGAAATATTAAAATGGTAAATAATCAGACCGAAACAGAGAGGATATACAGCAAATGTTTAAGCAGGATTAACAATAACTGTAACTGAAATGCCAGAAAAAAGCCCATCTGTACTAATACTTGGTGCCGGGGCAGTTGGTTTATCCTTTGCAGCCGTATTATCCGGGCATTCAGAAGTATCTGTCGTATGCAGGGAAAAACATGCAAAGGCCATTTATGAAAAAGGACTTGAATTGTCAGGCATATGGGGCGAACATCTGATCAGAGAGATCATATGTTATACATCTCCTGATATGCTGCCAGAAAAAAATTATAACTATACTATAATCACCGCAAAAGGGACAGATACAGAGAATATCTGCAATGAATATTCCAAAGTTCTCAGAGATACCACAGCAGTGAGCTTTCAGAACGGAATTGGCAATGAAGATATAATCGGCAGATATTCCCCTCTTGTTATAGGTGGCACTGTAAGCACAAATTTTGGTTTTGTATCTGACGGGCATGTAATTATCAACAGCCAGAGCGATCCTGTAAAAACCGGTATATATCCTGACATTCAGGGCAGCAGCAAAGAAACGGATAAATTCATCTCTTTTATTGCACTGCTGAAAAAATGCGGCATAGAGGTCAGAGAATCGGACGACATAAGAGCAGAAATCTGGTCAAAATCACTGCTGAATATTGCAGTAAATCCACTGGCCGCCATATTAAAAGCACCTATTAAAAAACTTGGGGATGATGACCTAAAAGAGACAATTTCCGGACTGATAAATGAAACATTCCTTGTTGCAGAGGCTGAAGGAATAGATCTGCCGTGGGAAGATCCTGATTCGTACATCAGTTATCTTAAAAATTATCAGTTAAATGCATTCGGAGATGTTTACCCGTCAATGTATTATGACATCATAAGCGGGAAAAGGACAGAGATTGATCTGTTAAACGGATATATTTCAAAAACCGGACATAAATATGGTATAGATACACCATACAATACCTGCATAACTAATCTGATGCACTGTTTTGAAAAAAGCAGGAGAATCCTTTTTTAATCCAGGAATAAATTGAATTTATGAGGAATTAATAATCATCCTCAAAATATCTCAGACCGTTTGGGGCATGCTTTTTTAATTCTGCAAAAAAGTAAGTCCCCATATCCGGGTCAGAGTCCTTAATTGACTGATTAATTGTCTTTATCAACCAGTTTGACATATTCTCGCCCCTATCAAGATTGTTCATAATTGTCACAACCGCTTCATCAACATCAATTTTGTTCTTCCATCTATATCCCATTAGTAATACCCCCTTAGGGCTTAATCGATAATCACACTGCATGATATATAAAGCTGATGACATATTCACCCACATCAGCACCGAGGAGAAATATAATATAATCTCATATGCCAGATCAGACATATAACGACCAAATATGAAAGAATCCACATTTAATTGCTCAGACGAGAGAGAACAGTACGTTAAAAAATGCCGGAATGAACCTGGATCCGCAAATTAACAGGCGCTCTGATCATGAAGAGGATTTACGCCCATATTGGGGACAAAACCGTCTGAAAATGGGAAATTATAGCGAAATAGCGGCACGCAAGAAGCCATTAAATTCAGAGGTACTTTACACTGACAGCAATGTTAAATGGGGCACTGTGTGAAGATATGATGGTTCGGAAAACGGTGAATCCGGGCCAAAATCAGACAATGGAGATCACTTATGCTCATGGCGGTGATGAATATCCGGAGTATGGCTGTGCTCATGGCATAATTCCTTATGTTCATGGAAATGTGAATGCTCTCCGGAAGATGACACAGGAGGATCATCAGGAGTATGCTCATGCCCGTGATGCAGATCGTCATGACTGTGCCTGTGTTCATGAATTTCTGCACGATGGGTGTGGAGATGGGAATGCTTCTCTGTCAAAAGAAGATATGCCCCGGCAGCCATAACCGGAAGTGAGATGTAAAACATCTGTCCCGGAATTTCAGCAAAGAGAATAAATGAACCTGCAACGCCAAAAAATGGAGAAACAGCAAGAAGTGCTCCTGTTCTCGAAGTACCTATGCCCCTTAATGCAAGCAGGAAGAGCACACTTGTAAGCCCACCGTAACTGAGAAAACCAAAGATGAGAGCAGCGCCGGCATCATTTGCTGCCGGCATGGACTCACCAAGAACTATTGCAATCATAAAGGATATAATTCCGGCTAAAACACCCTTCGCAGCCACAATAGGAATTGGATCTTTTGAAGAAATAACCCTCGAAAAATTATTGTCGCAGGCCCAGAAAGTGCAGGCAAGGAGTATGCCGAATGCTGCAAGAGAAAAACCGAAGGCAGAGTCCGGATCATATGAGAGAAGAATACATGAGAATGTAATCAGACCAAGCGCTGCCCATATTCTTCTGCCTACTGCTTCCCTGAAGAGAAATACAGCTATCAGGGTCGTGGCAACAGATTCAAAGTTCAAAAGAAGGGCCGCCGTTGCCGCAGGTGTGGCATCAAGGCTGAACATAAGAGTGACAGGTGCAAGGACACCGCCGAATACTGTAACTGCAATTACCCACGGATAATCCTCACGTTTAAGTTCGGCCTCCTTAACATGCCTCTTCTTCCCGAAAATGCGGCAAATCAGGAGATACAGATAAAGACCGATACCACTTCCCATGTAAAGATAAGCGGCAAGAATTGCAGGGCTTATATTCTCAAGCAGAACCTTCGCAACAGGAGCACACCCGCCAAAGAGCACGGCCGCCATAAAAGCATAAAAAAGTGATAACTGATGTCCGGATTTCATATTAAAAACTTCATTATTATCCAGAAATATCTCATGCCGGAAGATTTAGTCATAATCAGATCCTTAAAGCCGTTACATATTGATGAGAAAAGAGGATATAAGTTTAGATCCTGATTCTTTCAGGATTATATTTTAGTCCGGAACAGAAATAGCAAACGGACGGTAAATATCTACCCCTCAACTCCTCCACATCAGCACAGGCGTTTGTGGGGCCGGGCGGTCCGGTAACAGCCTGTCTATCCGTCCATTCCCATCGTATCATCAAGCCAGTCGAACTTGGCGCCAAAAGACTGTGCAAATGCTCCGAGCTGGCAGTGCGACCCGGCACCGTACTCGTCGGAGAAGACCATGAGTTTACGTTCACAGGTGAGGTTGTCGTAGAGCGCCTGTGCCTGCACCCCGTCCGGATCGAAGTGGTCAGCCGCACCGGCACAGACCAGCGTTGGGCACTGTATCTTTCCGGCAGTTCCTACAAGTGAAAAATCCATCCATTTCGCCCAGAACTGTGCCGGAGAGCCGGCACTGAAGACGAACATACCATTCTCGTTCAGCCAGCGGGTGCCGGTATCGTCTGCCATTGCTTTTCGGATAGCGTCGTTGAACTCAGCAGGATCCGTCCGCAGCCATTCCCTCAGGTCTTCTTTGGTCATGTTCGCGGCCGCTCCTCCGCCCTCCTGCAGGTTCCGCAGGAGATTCTCTCCGACGTCGTAGGTGCCCGGATCCGTGACCAGCGCTGCAATCCCCAGCTCATATGCAGCACCGCGGGGTGCGAGGTAGCCCCCAAGGGAAATTCCCCAGAGCGCAATACGTTCTTCATCGACTTCCGGCCGGCTCACCGCATAGTCCACAACAGGTTTAATAACATTCTCCCAGTCGGAACGGAATGGAATATTCTGAACCCGTATCACTTCGCCCTGGCCCGGCCCTTCGAATGTCAGGACATTGTATCCGCGTTTTACCCCTTCCACTGCATATGGATGAAGTTCTTCCTGGCAACCGTCAAAGCCAGTCTGGACGATGAGGAGCGGACGTGATGTCCCGGAATTATCGACCATATAGAAGTAACCCGGCAGCGTTGTATTCTCATAAGGTATGCTGACAATCTCGTACGGGACAGCATCGAGTGCAAGTGCATCGCAGAATGTTTCCCGGCTCTTTCCCCAGGTCTCAACGATGCGGGGATCTGTGGAATTACCATGCAGGAAGAACTCGGCTGTGCGGTAATACGTTGCAGCCCGGTAGTATGCTTCCATTGCGGTACGCCTGTGCCCGGCTGCGAGGCTCCTGTCACCCGCAGTCCTGAAGGTGTCTGCGGTATTTTTCCATTCGCTGTACCAACTCTCAAAGTCTCCTTCTTTGATCCGGGACGCAGTGGCAAGGCACTCACCGATATCAGCCTCTCCCGAATACGAGGCGCCAACTGTCCTCAGGAACTGGAAAGAAAATTCCTGATCTTTAAATACTGCCGGAGGAGATTCCACCACATTGACGGCAGATGAAGCCGGAGATTGCTGAACAGGGCAGATATAGCCTGCTGAAACTGTCAAAATAATTATGAGCAGGAGGGTGATCGTGAATATACAGGTAATCCCGGGTTTCATAATTGACCATGGAATGATAGCATAACATTGATGATAACAGTTACGAAAATTCTGGCTCTGTAGAAAACCTGACTTTATCAGAGGGTTGCATTATGAACCTGAGTTACTCTACTACCGGCATTTAGGCCTCTGTTTCCCAGAAGAACCTCAGCAGGGCCTGAAAGTCAGTAAAAGAAATCACTCATGAAGCGCCACACAAAAATATTTATCCTCATACGGTAATTACAGATCTGATTTGACCACAGGGGGGCATAATTATGAGATATTCAGGAATATGTGCTTTAATCATTATAATGACAGCTTTATCAGCAGCTATATGCGGATGCACAGCGGGAGATTCTTCTCAGGCAGCCATAACAACGGAAGAAACTGTTTCCGAATCCGGTCTGAATATAATGACCGAAGAATTTCCGCCTTTCAACTATAGGGATAAAAACGGTGAGATCGCCGGCCAGTCAACAGAAATAGTAAAAGAGATATTATCGAGGCTGAACCAGAAAGCAACAATAGAACTCCTCCCCTGGTCAGAAAGTTATGATGCAGCACTGAAAGAACCAAATGCAGTATTATACTCGGCAGGAATTAATGAAGAGAGAGAGCCGCTCTTCAGATGGGTGGGGCCGATTGGATCGTTTGATTATGTGCTGTATGCAAAATCAGGCTCCGGAATTACGATAAACAGTCTGGATGCCGCAAAGAAAACAGGCAAAATCGGGGTTGTAAAGGATGACACCCGCCAGCAGTTCCTTTCTGACAGTAATTTCCAGAATACCATATCCCTTCAGGATGATAAAACATGCCTCAATAAACTGATGAACGGAGAGATTGATCTCTGGTTTGGAAGCAGTCTGAATGCCGCATATATCGCAGAAGAAGAAGGATATTCAGCCGGGGACATCGTATCTGTGTACCCGGTCAGGAGCAATGAAGTATATATCGCATTTAACCAGAAAATTCCGGATGAAACAATTGAAAATTGGCAGAATGCACTTGATTCTATGAAAGCAGACGGAACATATGAAACAATTATTAATAAATACGGCAATGACGGGGAAGATTCAGTTATATCTCCGGATTTTGACAATTCAAAGACGGATCCAACGCTGACTGCCGTGATTGCAGTTACAGAAGGTCAGATAAAAAGCATTCTTCGCCCCTTTGAGGTGCTTGCTATGACAAACGAAGTCCGTTCAGGAGAATGGCAGAAGATTAAACCTCTATTAAGAACTCTTGAAGAGAAAGAACCTGATACCAGACTATGGTACGCCAATACCGATGGTTCATACTACACTGTTGTGGATGACCTTGCAGATTCAAACCTCAAAGATAGATCATATTTCCCGGTTGTGCTCTCCGGAGAAGAGTCGGTAGGGACAGTTGTGATAAGCCACTCAACCGGAAAAAATGCCGCGATTGTAGCAGTACCTGTAATTGTGAATGAAGAGGTGATCGGTATACTCGGCGCTTCAGTATATGCTGACAGTGTTACTGAAACACTCAATGAAAAACTTCCGGCTTCAACCGTATATTATGCAATTGACAATGAAGGCAAATTTGCACTAAGTTCGGAAAAAGGAGAGATCTCACAGGACATATCACTTATGACTGAAAACAGTTCCTTTGGAAAGGCAGTTGAAAAAATGCTTTCAGAAGAGAGTGGAACTGTGGAATATGAAAAAGAAGGAGAGACGTGGACCGCCGCATTCAGGAAGTCACCACTTACAGGATGGCACTTTGCAGTTGCAGAGGCTGTATAGCATTAAAAAAAGAGACCAGAATAATGCAGAGATAACAGGTCAAATGGGATTTAAAAGGATAAATCCCCCTAAGAACTCCCTAAAATCCAAATCCGGATCATTTCAGGCAGTTAGCGAGATTAACCGGAAAGTGATTTAATTTTATCAAGAACAGCCTCAGCATGCCCTTTCACTTTAACCTTATGCCAGACATTTCTGATATTCCCTTCCGGATCTATCAGGAAAGTGCTCCTCTCAACACCCAGAAATGAATTGCCAAACATCTTCTTCTGCTTCCAGACACCATATTTCTCAAGCACCTCATGCCCAGGATCAGAAAGCAGCAGAATGGAAAGCGAATGCTTCTCAGAAAATTTTCTGTGGCTCTCACAGGAATCAGGGCTTATTCCAACAATAACGGCATTAAAGGATTTAAATTCCTCCTCCATAGCCGTAAATGTTTCTGCCTCCATCGAACATCCGGGAGTGTTGTCCTTTGGATAAAAATATAAGACCACCCACTTTCCCTTCAATACAGAGAGGCAGACATCCATCTCCTTCATATCCTTTAAACAAAATTCGGGAGCAGTATCACCATTTTTCAAATCAGCCATGATTTATAACACCTATTTAGCAGAATTGTCGTCAGAGGATATAATATTTAGCCAAATTTAAATATAACCTATACCAAAAAAAATAATTCAGGTAATGGATTACTGCATTATAAAAAGGAGAGGGAGAAATTAGATGACAATAGTTGGATATACACGAAGATAATCTATATATCTGTATTGTGAAAACCTCAAATAAACATAAAATCAATTACAAAACAGCATTTGTCACCCCGGAAACAATCAGAATAATGAATATATCCAGATAATAAGAGCAATCAGAATCAGAGATTGACCAGTAAGTACAAAAAATATTATACAACAGAGACATCCAATGATTCACAGAATAAACGAAGAGAAACTGCCATGAACAGACAGGATTATTTCACACCGGAAAACAGTCTTATGAAGGACATAATAGATAAATCACCATACAAAGTGATACTTACAGATAAATCCGGAAAAGTTATCTATCTCAATAATAAAGCAGAAAATATCTATGGAATAACCCTTAATCAATTATTCAGGCCACAATATGTAATAGATTCATCCGGAAAAAAGATAAGCAGATTTGAAGATATTTACCAGATGCTTACAATATGGGATTCAGA